>JANLUV010000176.1:0-4588 GCA_031363685.1 Alphaproteobacteria bacterium
GCCCTGATCGGCCTGCGCGATCCCCAGCCGGGTCAGCACGCGGCCCATGTCGACGCCCGGCTTGGTCATGGCGATCTGGTAAAACCCCTCAGCCTTGGCGGGATCGTCGTAGCTGATGAAGGCGTCACCTGCAGCAACCACGGTTGCCCCGGTGGCGGTAGCGGCACGGGCATCGCGCTCAAGAGCGGGCAGCGAAGCCTTGTCCGCAGCAACGCGGGCGGTTGCCTGCGCCCTGGCATCCGACACAAACACATCCGAAGTGGAAAGCTTGCCCGCCTTCATGCCAAGATCGAGGATCTTGAGCACTTCGCCCGGCGCGCGGCGCGCGTCGGCGGCCTGCAGGTATTCGATGTAATCACCGGTCTCGGTGAAGCTGTTGGTGCGGGCAACCAACCGCATCAGGTCGAGCGTTTCCTGCGCCTGGAACCGGCCGACTTCACGCAGCACGGCGATCGCACCGGCCCAGTTCTCGCTGACGGGGAAATCGCGGACCAGCGCGATGCTGAACACCTGCGCCTGATCAAGCAGCTTGGCCTTGTAAGCCACGCCCAGACCGCGGCGATACCAGTTTTCCGGAGCAACGGCGCCGGCCGCCTTGCGCGTCTCGATCGCCTGATTCAGAACGGCAAGGCCCTGCGCGAACTGATTTTCGGCAATGTACGCTTCGGACAGAACTGCCTCGGCGTCGTTTTCCTTGTAACCGGCAGCAATCGCAGTGGTCAGAGCCGCGCGCGCGGCGGCATAGTCCTTCTGGTCGAATGCGATCGAGCCGAGATAGAAGTTGAACTTGCCAACCTCGGCTGCTGGCATCTGGCCGCTGGCAAGGGACGTTTCGATGCCCTTGCGCTGGACCACCGAGTCCTTGGCGACGGTGCCGAGCTGGATTGCGAACTGGCCGACGTAATACTTGTCATCCGGGGTGCTCGCTACGGCAAACGCGGCGTCCAGCTTGGTCCGGGCCGAGGCGATCGCCGCCGGGTCCGACTTCTTGGCGAGCGCGCCAAGTTCGGTCTGCAGCGGACCGACGATTGCGGTAAACGCCTTCGACAGCTTGGGCGGGGCTTCCTTGGCCGCCTTGGCCGCCTTGGCCGCGACGGGCGTGGCGACGAGCGCAGCGCCGCCAGCAGCCCCGAGGGCCAAGGCGATCGCCATGGCGGTGCCAGGCAGCAGATTGGCAGACAACATATTTGCGCGAGCGCGGGTAAAGATCGGGATCATAAGCCTTAGGTCTCCTTCCAGCGCCGGCCGTGCTCCCCAACCCCGGGGTTCGAACCGGTCAAACTATCTCCGGCCGCCGGCAACGCGGCGGCCAAAAAAACTTCCGTTGCCGCAAATGGCCGGGATTTCCAGTTTTTGCAACTGGCACACCGCTATCGGCCAACGGTTGAACGCGGATTGAATGTCAGTTCGGCTTGCTATTCAGGTTCGCACGCCAGCCGATGAGTTCGACCATGCCGCCAGGCACCCCGTGCCCGACCGGCAAGGCACCCCGTGCCCAACCGGCAAGACACCCCAAGCTAGTCCAGCGAAGTGTGGAAAAAGCCTGCCCGAAACCGTGCGCGGAGGGGGTTCGGCTGGCCTTGCCACACGCTTTGTCCTAGGGTCTTGCCCACGCCCGTTCCCAAGAACAGAAAAGACCTTCCGCACACGTGAGCGACGACACCGAAATCCTCGATCCCACCCCCGAGCCGACTGGCCCGATGGGTAACTTCCAGCGCGTCGATATCGTCGACGAGATGAAGACGAGCTATCTCGATTACGCGATGAGCGTGATCGTCAGCCGCGCGCTGCCCGATGTGCGCGACGGGTTGAAGCCGGTGCATCGCCGGATCCTGTTTGCGGCACAGGAAGGCGGCATGGTCGCCGGTCGGCCCTATCGCAAATGCGCGAAGATCGTCGGCGACGTGATGGGTAATTATCACCCGCACGGCGACAGCGCGATCTATTTCGCGCTGGTGCGCATGGCGCAGGATTGGTCGATGCGCGTGCCACTGGTCGACGGCCAGGGCAATTTCGGCTCGATGGACCCTGATGATCCGGCATCCATGCGGTACACCGAAGCGCGGCTGGCGCGGGTGGCCAACTTCCTGCTCGACGATCTCGACAAGGACACGGTCGATTTCACCGACAACTACGATGGCTCGCGCCGCGAACCGACGGTGCTGCCGGCGCGCTTCCCCAACCTGCTGGTCATTGGCGCTGGCGGCATCGCGGTCGGCATGGCAACCAACATCCCGCCGCACAACCTGGGCGAAGTTATCGACGGCTGCTTGGCGTTCATCGACAACCCGGCGATCACCACCGAACAGCTGATCGAATATATTCCGGGGCCTGATTTCCCGACCGGGCCGCTGATCCTGGGTTCGGCCGGGGCGCGTTCTGCCTATCACACCGGGCGCGGTTCGATCATCATGCGCTGCCGCCACGAGATCGAGGAAGGCGGGCGTGGCGCCAATCGCGGCGAAGGCCGCCGTGCAATCGTGCTGACATCGATGCCGTATCAGGTCGGCAAGAACAATCTGGTCGAGAAGATCGCCGAGGCAGCCAAGGACAAGCGGATCGAGGGCATTTCCGACATCCGCGACGAATCCAACCGCGAGGGCGTACGCGTCGTCATCGAGCTGAAGCGCGATGCCACCACCGAAGTCGTGCTCAACCAGTTGTGGCGCAATACCCCGGCGCAATCGAACTTCCCCGCCAACATGCTCGCGATCCGCGGCGGCCGCCCCGAAACGCTGGCGCTGCGCGACATCATCCAGGCGTTCATCGCCTTCCGCGAGGAAGTGATTACCCGCCGGACCAAGTTCGAATTGAACAAGGCGCGCGACCGGGCGCATCTGTTGCTCGGCCTGGTCGTGGCGGTGACCAATCTGGACGAAGTGGTCCGGCTCATTCGCGGCTCGCGCAACCCGGCCGCCGCGCGCGATGCGCTGCTATCGCGCGAGTGGCCGATCGGCGAGATCGCCCAATACATCCGCCTGGTCGAGGCGATCGAGCCCGATGCCGAGCAGGCGGGCGGCACTTATCGCCTGTCCGAAGTGCAGGTGAAGGCGATCCTCGACCTGCGCCTCCACCGCCTGACCGCGCTCGGCCGCGACGAGATCGGCGACGAACTGCAGAAGCTGGCCGACGCGATCGCCGAATTTCTCTCGATCCTGGCCGACCGGGTGAAGCTGTACGGGATCATCCGCGACGAACTGGTGCAGGTGAAAGAGCTGTACGCCACCCCGCGCCGCTCGGAAATCATGCCGGCGTGGGACGGGATCGACGACGAAGACCTGATCGAACGGGACGACATGGTCGTGACCGTCACCATGGACGGCTACATCAAGCGCACCCCGCTCTCCACCTTCCGGGCGCAGAACCGGGGCGGCAAGGGCCGTGCCGGGATGGCGACCAAGGACGAGGACGTCATCGCGACGATGCTGGTCACCAGCACCCACACCCCGGTGCTGTTCTTTTCCACCGCCGGCAAGGTCTATCGGCTCAAGGTGTGGAAGCTGCCTGAAGGCGGGCCGACCACGCGCGGGCGGCCAATCGTCAACCTGCTTCCCGCGCTCGATCCGGGCGAAACCATCGCCGCCGTGCTGCCGCTGCCCGAGGACGAGGCCGAGTGGGGCAAGCTTCACGTCGTGTTCGCCACCGCCAAGGGCAATGTCCGCCGCAATTCGATGGACCTGTTCACCAACGTGCCGTCGAACGGCAAGTTCGCGATGCGGTTCGAGCCAAAAGACGACGGGAGCGATTCGGACGATCGCCTGATCGGCGTGGCGCTGCTCGAACCGGCCGACGACGTGCTGCTCGCCAGCCGCGCCGGCAAGGCGATCCGGTTCGCCGGGGACGACGTGCGCGAATTCCAGAGCCGCACTTCCACCGGGGTGCGCGGGATGCTGCTGAAGGGGGATGACGAGGTCATCTCGCTGTCGATCCTGCACCGCGTCGGCGCTTCGCCGGAAGAGCGTGAGGAATACGTCCGCTTCGCCCCGTGGAAGGGCGAAAAGGACGGCGATCCTGCGATCGACGCGGAACGCTATGCCGAATTGCAGGGTCGGGAACAGTTCATCCTGACGGTCTGCGCCAACGGCTACGGCAAGATTTCCTCGGCCTACGAATATCGCCGCACCGGACGCGGCGGCCAGGGCATCACCAATATCGACAACATCGAGCGTAATGGCCCGGTAGTAGCCAGCTTCCCGACCACCACGTCGGACCAACTCATGCTGGTCACCGATCAGGCCAAGCTGATCCGCCTGCCGCTGTCTACCATGCGGGTGATCGGGCGCGGTTCGGCGGGCGTGCGGCTGTTCAACGTGGCCGGCGACGAGCACGTGGTGAGCGCCGTGCGACTGATCGAGACGGACGAGGCCGAGGGTGAAGATGCCGAGGCGGCGGCCGTGGACGCTGAAGTCGTCGAAACCGATGTCGTTGAGGGCAGCGATAGCGCGGAACCCGGCGAGGAATGACCTTCCCGACCCGCGCCTACAAGGTCCTGACCGGGCCGCAGATCGCGGAACTGCTCGGCTCGGGCAGCTTCGCCGGCGCACCGGTCGATCTGGCGGACGGCTTCATCCACCTCTCGACCGAAGGG
>JANLUV010000193.1:0-2502 GCA_031363685.1 Alphaproteobacteria bacterium
CCCGAATCCCCCCGGTCCCCTATACCCGCGCGCATGTCCTCCATCAGACCCTGGCGCGATATCGCGCGTCGCACCAGCCGCCAGATCATGGTGGGCGCTGTTCCCGTGGGCGGCGATGCGCCGATCACGGTGCAAACCATGACCAACACGCTCACTTCGGACGCGGGGGCGACGATCAGCCAGATCCGCCGGTGCGAGGATGCGGGGGCGGACATTATCCGGGTTTCCTGCCCCGACGTGGAAAGCACCGCCGCGCTGCGCGAGATCGTGCGGGCGGCCAATGTGCCGATCGTGGCGGACATTCACTTTCACTATAAGCGCGCGCTCGAAGCGGCCGATGCGGGCGCGGCGTGTTTGCGGATCAATCCGGGCAACATCGGCAGTTCACAGCGCGTGGCCGAAGTGGTCCGCGCGGCCAAGGCCAACGGCTGCGCCATCCGCATCGGGGTCAACGCCGGCAGCCTTGAACGGCACCTCCTCGAAAAATATGGCGAGCCATGTCCCGATGCGCTGGTGGAATCCGCGCTCGATCATATCAAGCTGCTGCAGGACCACGATTTCCACCAATACAAGGTGGCGGTAAAGGCGTCCGACGTGTTCCTGGCGGTGGCCGCCTACATGAGCCTCGCCGAAGCCGTCGATTGCCCGCTGCACCTGGGCATAACCGAAGCGGGCGGGTTGATTGGCGGCACGGTGAAAAGTTCGATCGGGATCGGCAACCTGCTGTGGGCCGGGATCGGCGATACGGTGCGCGTTTCGCTTTCGGCCGAGCCGGAGGAGGAAGTGCGTGTCGGGTTCGAGATTCTGAAAAGCTTGGGCCTGCGCACGCGCGGGGTGCGGGTGGTGTCGTGCCCCAGTTGCGCGCGGCAGGGGTTCGACGTGATCCGCACGGTCGAGGCGCTGGAAAGCCGCCTGTCGCACATCAAGACGCCGCTGTCGCTGTCGGTGCTGGGCTGCGTGGTCAACGGCCCGGGCGAAGCGCGCGAGACCGATATCGGGCTGACCGGCGGCGGCAACGGCAAGCACATGGTCTACCTTTCGGGCGTCACCTCGCACCACATCGAGAGCGCGGCGATGCTCGATCACATCGTCGAACTGGTCGAGGCCAAGGCGGCCGAAATCGAGGCGGCGATGACCGATGCCGGGAACGCGACCGAGGCGATGAACGAGGCGGCGGAATAAAGCGGTAACCTCCGTCTGCTATAGCGCGCGGCGATGAAAGGCTTTGTCACCATCGCGATCGGGCTGGTGCTCGTGCTGCTGCTCATCGGGCAGCAGGTCGGCAAGGACCGTCCGCTTGGCGGCGGGCCGGCGGGCAGTGCCACCGGCGCGGCAGCGGCGGGCGGCGGCGCAGGCGCGGGCCAGTTCACCGCCGAGGGGCTGACGCTGGACCGCGACAAGTCCGGCCAGTTCCACGTCAGCGTCTCGATCAACGGATCGCAAACCCGGTTCCTGGTCGATACCGGCGCCGATTCGGTGGCGCTGACCGTGGCCGATGCGCAGGCCGCCGGGATCGACGTGAACCCCAACGGGTTCCAGCCGATCATCCGCACCGCCTCGGGCACCGGCTATGGCACGCTGGTCAATGTCGAGCGGCTGGAACTCGGCCCGACCGAGCTGCGCAACGTGGGTGCGGTGGTGGTCAAGGACCTTGATGTCAGCCTGCTGGGCCAGTCGGTCCTCGCGCGGCTGGGCAAGCTCGAATTGCAGGGCGACAAGATGGTGCTGACGCCGCTGTGACGGCGCGCGCGGGGCGCGTTGCGGGCGTTGCAGTGTGGTTGCAGCGGCGGTGCAAATGGCGTTAGCGGGGCCAATGACCCGCTCGATCCGCCCTGCCGCGCCCGCCGACCTGCCGACCTGCCGCTGATCCGCGCGCTGGCCGAGTACCAACGCACGTCCACCGGCGCCAAACCGATGGACGACTGGACCGTCATGAGAATCGACGGTCGGGCGCTGGAATCGCTGGCAAAACTCGCGGAAATCGCGTAGATTCGCCTGCATGACCGGGTTTGACCGCAGAACATTGCTCAAAGCCGCCGCCGTCACCGGCGCGACGGCGCTGATGCCGGCGCCACTGTTCGCGCAGGTCTATTCGATCAGCGATCAGCATCGCCGGATCCTCGCCATCGCGAAGGAACAGATGGAGCGTAACCGCGCCCACCTGTGGCGGACCGATCTGGTCGGCGTGGCCGATTTCGCCCTGCCGTCCGCGCTCCCCCGCTTCCACTTCGCCGATCTGGAAAAGGGCGCAGTCCGCTCGTTCCTCGTCGCCCACGGCAAGGGTTCCGACCCGGAGCATGACGGTTTCCTCAAGGTTTTTTCCAACCAACCCAATAGCCTGGCCACATCGCGTGGGGCGTTCATCAGCTATGAGTGGTACAACGGAAAATACGGCACCTCGATCCGCCTCGGCGGGGTCGACCGAGACAATTCCAACGCCCTCAAACGCGCGATCGTGCTCCACCCGGCATGGTACGCCAACCCCGACATGCTGGAGAAATG
>JANLUV010000202.1:0-20580 GCA_031363685.1 Alphaproteobacteria bacterium
CCGCGTAGCGTTCGATGCGTTGCTTGGCCGCACCACGACCGAAGATATGCTCGACACCCTGTTCAGCCGCTTTTGCATCGGCAAGTGATACCAAAGTGCGATGATCTTGACTCATCGCACTTTGGTTAAGCCCGTGCGGCGCTTGAGCATTTCCAAGCTGTGATGCGTCAGCATCTCAGCAGCTTGGTATGAGACGTCAATTGCTGTTCCACGTGAAACACACTGCCTGTCGCAATCTGGACCCTGCGGTCCGAATCCTGTAAACGCGGCGCGATGCAAGAGTTCGATATCATCGTCGTTGGCGGCGGGCACGCTGGCTGCGAGGCTGCCGCCGTCGCCGCGCGCATGGGTGCGCGGGTCGCGCTGGTCAGTTTCGATCCGGCCACGATCGGCGCGATGAGCTGCAACCCGGCGATCGGCGGGCTCGGCAAGGGCCATCTGGTCCGCGAAGTTGATGCATTCGATGGACTGATCGGCCGCGCTGCCGATGCCGCAGCCATCCATTACCGGATGCTCAACCGCAGCAAAGGCAGCGCCGTGCAAGGTCCGCGCGTCCAGGCCGACCGCAAGTTGTTCAAGGCGGCCATCCAGAACTTGCTCACCCGTCAGGGCGACCTGACCCAGATCGCCGGCGAAGCGGCCGCGCTGCGTCTTTCGGGCGAGCGCATCGCCGGCCTGACTTTGGCCGATGGTACCGATCTTACCGCCCCTGCCGTAGTGCTGTGCACCGGCACGTTCCTTGGCGGCACGCTGTTTCGCGGCGAGGAGCGCCTGGTCGGCGGCCGGATCGGCGAGGCATCGGCGCAAACCCTCGCCCGGCAATTGCGCGATGCCGCACTGCCGATGGCGCGGCTCAAGACCGGCACGCCCCCGCGCCTTGATGGCCGCACGATCGACTGGGCGCGGCTGGAGGAGCAGGCCTCTGACGCCGAGCCGTGGACAATGTCGGCCCTTGGTCACCGCACCAATCCGCAGGTGTTCTGCGCGATCACCCGCACCAATCCGAGCACCCACGCAGTAATCCGCGCTAACCTTCATCGCTCGCCGCTGTTTACCGGCGCGATTGGCGCATCGGGGCCACGCTATTGCCCCTCGATCGAGGACAAGATCCACCGCTTCGCCGATCGCGATGGTCACCAGGTATTCCTCGAACCCGAAGGGCTGGACAATCCGCTGGTCTATCCCAACGGCATCAGCACATCGCTCCCGGCCGATGTGCAACTCGAAATGCTCCGCACGATGGAAGGGTTGGAGCGGGTGGAGATGGTCGTTCCCGGCTACGCGGTCGAATACGATCACATCGATCCGCGCGCGCTGCGCCCAAGCCTGGAACTGCGGGCCATTCCCGGGCTTTATTGTGCTGGCCAGATCAACGGCACCACCGGCTATGAAGAAGCTGCCGCGCAAGGGCTGATCGCCGGGATGCATGCCGCTGCATCCGCGCGCGGCACCCCCCCGGCCGCGCTCGACCGGGCCAATTCCTACATGGCGGTGATGATCGACGATCTCACGCTTCACGGCGTGAGCGAGCCGTATCGCATGCTTACGGCCCGCGCCGAATATCGCCTGCGCCTGCGCGCCAACAACGCCACCACCCGGCTGACCCCGCTCGCCGTCGCGGCCGGAGCCGTCGGGCCAGAGCGTCGGGAATGGTTCGCCCGGCGCGGCGCGGTGCGAGGCCACCTGGAGGCGGCCCTGACCCATGAAGTCGGCGCGGCTGACCTTGCCCGGTCCGGCCTGCCGGTGCGCATCGATACCGGCCGTCTGCCCTTGCGCGAATGGCTGCGCTTCGCCGGCGTCGGCATTGCCGATCTCGCCCCGTGGATCGAAGGTGGATTGCCGGCCGATCCCGATCTGGTCGAGGAAGTCGCCGAGGACGCCGCCTATGCCCCGTATCTGACGCGGCAGGATAGCGAGCTGCGCGAACTGCGCGCCAGCGAAGCGCTGCCGCTGGGCGACGATTTTCCCTATGCCGCGATCCCCGGCCTTTCGCGCGAAATGGTCGAGCGGTTGCAGCGCTCCCGTCCGGACACGCTCGCGGCTGCGGGCCGGATTGGCGGGATTACTCCGGCCGCGCTCGCCGCATTGCTCGTGCACGCCCGGCGGCGTGCCGCATGATCGGTTCCGAGGCCCAAGCCCGCGTCTGGCTCGCTGCGTTGCCCGAGGCCGATCCCGCCGCGCTGGAGCGCCTGGAACGTCTCGTCGCCCTGCTCGGCGCGGAGAACACCCGCCAGAATCTGGTGTCTGCGCCGAGTCTTGCTCACGTGTGGCGGCGCCACGTCGTCGACAGTGCCCAGCTGCTGGCCCATGTTCCACGTGGAACAGCCTCGTTATGGCTGGACCTCGGCACCGGCGCGGGGTTCCCTGGCCTGGTCGTTGCGGCGCTGCGGCCCGAGATGGAAATGCTGATGGTCGAATCCCGGGCGCGTCGAATCGACTGGCTGGCCCGGGCGGTCGAGGCGCTCGCTCTGCCCAATGCGCAGGTAATCGGCAGCCGCCTCGAATTGGTCGCAACGCGGCCCGCCGCGGTCATTTCGGCCCGCGCGTTTGCCCCGCTTGATCGATTGCTCGAGCTTTCCGCACGATTTTCCACAAGCGACACGCTATGGCTGTTGCCCAAGGGGCGCTCGGCGCGGGATGAAGTGCAACAGCTCATGGGCTGGGCGCATCTGTTCCACGTGGAACGATCGATCACTGATCTCGATGCCGGGATCGTTGTTGGCACGTTGGCGGGCGAACTGGCCCGGCAGAAAGGACGCAAGTCGTGATCCGTATCGCCATCGCCAACCAGAAGGGCGGGGTCGGCAAAACCACCACCGCGATCAATATTGCCACCGCCTTCGCCGCGACCGGTTGGCGGACCCTGCTGGTCGATCTCGATCCGCAGGGCAATGCATCGACCGGCATCGGCGTCAGCCCGGCCGAGCGGACTCGCTCGACTTACGATGTCCTGATCGATGAAACCCCGTTGGCGGAATGTGTCATGCCGACGCGCATCCCCAATCTCGATCTGGTTCCGGCCACGGTCGACTTGTCCGGCGCCGAAGTCGAACTGGTCGGCGTCGATAACCGCACCGATCGCCTCCGCAGCGGGTTGGCCGGCGACACCGGCCACGACATCTGCTTCATCGATTGCCCGCCGTCGCTCGGCCTGCTTACGCTGAATGCGCTTGCCGCGGCGGATACGCTGCTGGTCCCGCTGCAGTGCGAGTTCTTCGCGCTCGAAGGTCTCAGCCAGTTGCTCCAGACCGTCGAGCGGGTCCAGCAGCGGTTCAATCCCGGGCTTGGCATCATCGGCATTGCGCTGACCATGTTCGATCGGCGTAACCGCCTGACCGGTCAGGTCGCCGACGATGTCCGCTCGTGCCTCGGCCATCTGGTGTTTGATGCGGTCATCCCGCGCAACGTGCGCTTGTCCGAAGCGCCCAGCCATGGCCTGCCCGCCCTTGTCTACGATCACAATTGCCCGGGCAGTCGCGCGTACATGGCGCTTGCCCGCGAACTGATCGGGCGCCTGCCCGCACAGAGGAAAGCCGCATGAGCGACGATCCAGTCCTACTAATCCCCGGCGTCGAAAATGCTGCAGCCGCGCGCAAGAAGCCGCTGGCGCTGGGGCGCGGTCTTGGCGCCTTGCTTGGCGAAGTCCGGCGCGAGGAGCCGCTGGTTACCGCCAGCACCACCGTATCCACACCAGCGCTTGCGGTAACCAGCGGCCTTGCCCTGCTCCCGGTTGCGTCGATCGAACCGCATCCCGCCCAACCGCGCCGCCATTTCGATGAAACCGCGCTGGATGAACTGGCCGCGTCGATCGCCGCGCGCGGGGTAATTCAGCCGGTGATCGTCCGTCCGTTCGGCCCGGGCCGCTATCAGCTGGTTGCCGGAGAACGTCGCTGGCGCGCGGCGCAGCGCGCCCAATTGCACGAGATTCCGGCGCTGGTCCGCGACTTGACCGAGCGCGAGGTCATGGCGCTGGCCCTGATCGAAAACCTCCAGCGCGAGGATCTCAATCCGATCGATGAAGCGCGGGCGTATCACCGCCTCGCCGAATCGGAAGGGATGACCCAGGCCGAGATCGCCCGGATGGTCGACAAGTCGCGCAGCCACGTCGCCAATTTCCAGCGCTTGCTGGCCTTGCCCGAAGGGGTCATCGCGCTGGTGGAAACCGGTGATCTGTCGATGGGCCACGCCCGCGCGCTGATCGGTTCGGACGATGCGGTCGAACTGGCGCAGGCGGCAGTCGACAAGCAGCTGTCCGTCCGCGAAGTCGAAAAGCTGGTGCGCCGCCGCACCCGCGGTGAACCGCCGCCGCCGCGCCGCGCGCGGGGCAGCGGGCAGGCCGCAGAGGATGCCGATATCCTGGCGGTGCAGAACCACCTCGAGGAATTTCTCGGGCTCAGTGTCAGGATAACCGCCGATGCCGATCCCAGTACCGGCGCGGTCACCATCCGTTACGGTACGCTGGATCAGCTCGATCTGATCTGTCAGCGGCTGACCGGGGGCAGTTTCTGATTCGCCCGTAGCCGGCCGCCGGCCAAAGTTGCGCTGCGCAACTTTTTACAGATTATTAGTTATTTATATCAATCAGTTACTTGATGGGGACGCGCTTGTCGGGGACGATGCTGATCCGCTGGTCCGGCACCGCTCGGCGCGGAATATACCGGCTCCGGCGCGGCGCATCGATGTATTCGGTGGTCGTTGTCACCGTTTCCTTGCAGCGGCGGTGACCCATGCCGGCGCCGTGCGGAACCGGGACCATCATCACCGGGACCATCATCACCGGCATGGCATAGCCATCGCCCGCGTAGCCATACGGCGCCGAACCATACGGTGCCGCGCCATAGCCCGGCCCACCCTCCAGCATGGCCTCGCAGCGATCGCGCCCGCGCGGGCCATCTTCGGCCTTGTCGATCACGTGGCCGGCCAGCGCGCCGACCGCCGCCCCAGCCACGGTGCCGACCAGCTTGTCGCCATGCCCGGCAATCACGTTTCCGGCGACGCCGCCCACGACCCCGCCGATTACCGCGCCGCCCACGCCGTTGTCACTCAGCCGGCGCCGGCATTCGCGCAGCCAGCCGTCGCGATCGTAGCCTTGGGCCGGGGCTTCGCGCGTATCGTCCTGTGGCCGTTCGTAAGCTGGCTGCCAGCCGCCCTGCCACGAACCGTAATTCGGCGGTCCGGCCAGTGGTGGCGGCGGCATCATCACGCCGCCGCGTTGGCCGTGGGCCAGCGCGGGCGCGGGCAGGCAGACAAGCACAGAAAGGGCCATAAGGCCGGTGCGAACACGCATCGAGGCAGATCCCCTGTTGGCGGGACATGCGTGTCCCGGGCATTAACCCGGAATTTAGCATCACGACCGGCGCAAAACCAAGCCCGGCGGTCACACTCAGAAGGCGTCGTCCCGAAACGGAGCAGTCGGGGCCGGGATCTTCCCGAACCGCCTCAGATGGCGGCGGCGATCGTTTCAGCCAGTGCTTCGATCCCGGCGGCGTCCGCGGCATCGAACCGCGCCGGTTCGGGGCTGTCGAGATCGATCACTGCGATCACCTGTCCGCCGCGCTTTACCGGCACGACCAGTTCGGACCGGCTGGCCGCGTCGCAGGCAATATGGCCCGGGAACGCATGAACGTCGGGGACCAACTGGGTCTGGCCGCTGGCCGCCGCCGCACCGCACACGCCTTGGCCGAACGGAATGCGGATACAGGCCGGCTTGCCGATGAACGGTCCCAGCACCAGTTCATCGCCCCCTTCCCCATCTTTGTGCACCCGGTAAAATCCGGCCCAGTTGAGATCGGGCAGGTATTGCCAGATCAGCGCGGCAACGTTGGCCATGTTGGCCACGCCGTCGGGCTCGCCGCTGACCAGCGCGCGGGCCGCGCTGGTCAGTGCGGCATGGAGTTCGGGCTTCGTGCCAGTGTGAACAGGGCTGAAATCGTACATCGCCGCCAAGGTAGGCGTGCCAGCGGTTGCCGCAAGGCTTCGGTGCGCTTATCTCGGTACAAATGAAGCCCTTGCTGCGCAATGCGTTGATCGCCCTCGCCGTCGTGTTCGTCGTCCTTGCGGGCGTGGGGGCGTGGTTGTGGAACGGCACCCCGACCGACCGGCTGATCGCGGCCAGCACCGGCCACAATCCGCAACTGGTCGATCCGGAGCCGGAAAAGATCCCCACGGTCGGCCTCGCCGCGCCGGTCGGGTGGAAGTCGGGCGAAGCGCCGGTCCCGGCGGCCGGCCTTGCGGTCAATCGCTTTGCGGACGGGCTGGACCATCCGCGTACCATGCTGGCGCTGCCTAACGGCGATGTGCTGGTGGCCGAAACGAACCGCCCGCCTGCGGCTGGCGGCGGGTTCACCGGCTGGGTCGAACGCCAGCTCTACAACTGCGTTGGCGCGGGCGGCGCATCGCCCGACAAGGTACTGCTGCTGCGTGATGCCAACGGCGACGGCACGGCCGAACAGCGATTCACCTTGCGCACGGCCAACCTCGCTTCGCCGTCCGGTCTCGCCTGGGGCGCCGACAAGCTGTATATCGCCAATCACGATGCGGTCTGGGCGTTCGACTACAAGCTGGGCGAAACTGCGCTGGCGGGAACCCCGAAAAAGCTGATGGAACTGCCCGCGGCAGGCCGCCACTGGATGCGCAACCTGCTGCTGAGCAGTGATGGCAAGCAGCTCTACGTCGCGGTCGGCTCGGCCAGCAACATCGGCGAAAACGGAATGAATCTGGAAGTCGGCCGCGCCGCGATATGGGAGATCGATGTCGCTTCGGGCAAGCGCCGTCAGTACGGCGCCGGGATGCGCAATCCGAACGGGATGGACTGGAACCCCGCGACCGACGAACTGTGGACCGTGGTGCAGGAGCGTGATCAGCTCGGCGGCGATCTGGTTCCGGACTACCTCACCAATGTCCCGATCGGCGCGCAATACGGCTGGCCGTGGGTCTACTGGAAAGACAAGGAAGACGACCGGGTCAAGGAACCGATGCCGGAATTCCTGACCGAATATGCCCGTAAGCCGGAATATGCGCTGGGCGCGCATACCGCAGCGCTCGGCCTGCGCTTTGCCGCCTCGGGCAACCGGCTCGGCGCGCTGTTCGCCAACGGCGCGTTCATCGCGCGGCACGGTTCCTGGAACCGGAAGCCGCTGTCGGGTTACGACGTGGTGTTCGTCACGTTCGACGCCAACGGCAACCCGCGCGGGATGCCGGTCACGGTACTTGGCGGGTTTGTCGCGGATCAGCGCCACGCCCACGGGCGGCCGACCTGGCTGGCCTTCGACAAGACCGGGGGCCTGCTGGTGAGCGATGATACCGCCGGGATCATCTGGCGCGTGATCGATCCGCGCGCGGCGCCGTCGGTCGGGGTGAAGCCGGTGGTCACCGGGCACATGCCGCCGCAGCGCGAACTCAACAGCGAGGCATCCGCAACGTTCCGGCAGCAACCGAGTGACCCGCGGCCTTAATCCGCCGCTTACGCAAACTTAGCGTTAGATCGCGCGGCTGGCGCGCCCGGCCAGTTCGGTGACGAACTGCCACGCCACGCGGCCCGATCGCGCCCCCCGGCGCTTGGCCCATTCCAGCGCATCGCCGTCCGCGAAGGTCAGCCCGTATTCGGCGGCGTAACCCGCGATGATCGCCAGATAATCATCCTGGCTGCAGTTGTGGAAGCCCACCGACAGCCCGAACCGATCGGCCAGCGCCAGCTTGTCGTCCACCGCGTCGCGCGGGTTGATTGGATCGTCCTGCTCCGACAGGTGGCGCGGCACGATCGCGCGGCGGTTGGCGGTCACCGCCAGGCGCACGTTGACCGGGCGGGCCTCGACCCCGCCTTCCAGCCACGATCGCAGCTGGCGCGGCCCGGTGCCGTCGCCGTCCTCGAAGCCGAGGTCGTCGATATAGACGAGGAACCGCCGGTCGATCCGGCCAAGCGCGGCGAACAGCCCGGTCAGGCCCGACAACGCGTCCGGCGCAACCTGAACCAGCGCGATGCAGCCGCGATGCAGGGCCTGTGCAGCCGCGATGCTCCCCCGGATCAGCGCCGACTTGCCCATCCCGCGCGCGCCCCACAACAGCATGTCGTGCGCGGCGTGGCCGGCGGCATGGCGCAGCACGTTGGCGACCACGGTATCCTTTTGCGCCGCGATCCCGCGCAGCAGATCGAGCGGCGGCGCGACCAGCGTCTCGACCGCGCGCGGCCCCTGCCGATCCCACACATAGGCCGGGTGCGCGGTCCAGTCGATCGCGGCCGGACCGGGCGGGGACAGCCGTTCGAGCGCTGCGGCGATCCGCGCCAGCACGGCATTGTCAGGCGCTGCCGTCACGAAGCCAGCGTCTCCGCATCGAGTTCGTACAGCAGGCCCGCCCCGGCCAGCGCGGCGGCCTTCAGGCCCGCCGCCTCGGGCACCAGATGCTCCACGAAATAGCGTGCGATAACCGGCTTGGTCACCGCCAGGTGGCCGGGCGCATCGCCCTCCGCCACCGCGCGGGACTGGCGCAGCAATTGCCAGCCGGCCACCGCCACCGCGCACATCGTCTGGAACGGAACCGATCCCGCCAGCTTGTCGTCCACCGCCGCGCCGCCGGACATCCACTGCGCGATCTCGCGGCAATCCAGGGCCAGCGCGGCCAGCGCCGGGGCGTCCGATCCCGCCTCGCGCGCTACGTCGGCAAGCAGTTCCAGCACCACCGCGCCGCCTGCCATGCCCAGCTTGCGGGTCACCAGGTCGGCCGCCTGGATGCCGTTGGTGCCTTCATAGAGCGGCGTGATCCGGGCATCGCGATAATGCTGCGCGGCGCCGGTTTCCTCGATGAAGCCGATCCCGCCGTGAATCTGGATACCGATGCTGGCCACTTCGCAGCCGACATCGGTGCCCCATGACTTGATCAGCGGGACCAGAACTTCGGCCCGTGCGCCCGCCGCCTCATCGCCGATCGCGCCGCAATCGATCAGGCCGCAGGTGTAATACAGCAGTGCCCGCGCGCCTTCGGTCAGCGCTCGCATCCGCAGCACCATGCGCCGCACGTCGGGATGTTCGATGATCGCCGCCGGGGTCTTGTCGGGCGATCCGGCGCGGGCCGATTGCACCCGGTCGCGGGCATAGCGCAGCGCCTTCTGCAGCGCCGCTTCCGCCACTTCTACCCCCTGCGCGCCCACATTCACGCGCGCCGAATTCATCATCGTGAACATACATTTAAGTCCGGAATTCTCCGCGCCGACCAGTTCACCGATGCACGCGTCGTTGTCGCCAAAGCTCATCACGCAGGTCGGCGAACCGTGGATGCCCAGCTTGTGTTCGGTGCTCACGACCCGCAGGTCGTTGCGCGCGCCAAGGCTGCCGTCTTCGCCGACGTGGTACTTCGGCACCAGAAACAGGCTGATCCCGCGCGATCCCGCCGGCGCGCCCGGCAGCCGCGCCAGCACGAGGTGGATGATATTGTCGGCCAGTTCATGCTCGCCCCACGTGATGAAGATCTTGGTGCCCTTGATCCGGTACTTGCCGGCGTCCGGCCCGGCGGTGATCGCGGTGGCGGCGGTGCGCAGCGCGCCCACATCGGAACCCGCCTGCGGCTCGGTCAGGTCCATCGTCCCGGGCCACTCGCCGCTGATCAGCTTTGGCAGGAACCGGGCCTTCTGCCCGGCGCTGCCATGGTGATCGAGCGCCTCGATCGCGCCGACGGTCAGGATCGGCAGCAACGTGAACGCCAGGTTAGCCGCGCCAAGGCTTTCGAGCACGACCATCGCCAGGCTGAACGGCAAGCCCTGCCCGCCGAACTCGGTCGGCCCGGAAATGGAATTCCAGCCTTGCTCGACATAACTCCGATAGGCCTCGGCAAAGCCGGGCGGTGTGGTTACGACACCGTCCTTCGCCACCGATCCCTGCCGGTCGCCGATCTTGTCGAGCGGCGCCCATTCCCCGGCGGCGAACTGGCCGATGCCCTCGACAATGGCCGCGACCAGATCAGGTGTGGCGGCGGCAAAGCGCTCAGCTTGCGCGATTCCGCCGATTCCGGCGTTGACGTTCAGCGCCAGCAACTGGTCCGCCGTGGGGGGGGTAAAGGTCATAGCCTGCCGCGTCCTTGGCTGTTGTCTTGATGGGTCTGTTGTTTCGCCGACGTTTGGCGTCAGGCTCCGGAACGCCTATAGCGCCGGACCATGACCGGCAACAGCCGTACCCTTGTGCACGCCGCCAATCCCGTGGCCATTGCCGCCGCAGCCGATTTGCTGCGCGCGGGAAAGCTGGTCGCGGTGCCCACCGAGACGGTCTATGGCCTCGCCGCGCGAGCCGATAGCGCCGCGGCCGTCGCCGCGATCTATCGGGCCAAGGGGCGGCCGGATTTCAATCCGCTGATCGTCCATGTCGAGTCGCTGGCCGCGGCCGAGGTCCTCGCCGTGGTCGATGACCGCGCGCGCGCACTGGCCGCCGCGTTCTGGCCCGGCCCGCTGACGCTGGTCCTGCCGCTGCGTCCGGCCGCGCCGATTGCCCCGGCGGTGACGGCGGGCTTGCCGACCGTGGCGCTGCGTTGCCCGGCCCATCCGGTGATGCAGGCCGTACTGGCCAAAGCAGGCGTTCCGCTGGCGGCGCCTTCGGCCAATCGCAGCGGCGCGGTCAGCCCGACGACTGCCGCGCATGTCGCGCACAGCCTGGGCAGCGCGGTCGATCTCATTCTGGATGGCGGGCCATGCCGGCAGGGGATCGAATCGACCATTGTCGCACTGCGCCCACAGGGTTGGGCGATACTCCGCCCCGGGCCGATTTCAGCCGGACAAATATCTGAAATAATAGGAGAACATTGTGACGTGACGGAGTTATCAGGCCAGATCGAGGCCCCCGGACAGCTCGCCAGCCACTATGCTCCCGGCAAGCCCGTCCGCCTTGGTGCCGCCCTTGCCGGGCCGGATGAATTCCTGATCGGGTTCGGTGCGGTTGTGGGGCATACCAGCCTGTCGCCGGGCGGAGATCTGGCCGAAGCGGCCGCGCGGCTTTACGCCTGTCTGCACGAGGCGGCCGCAGCCCCGCAGCCCGCAGTAGCGGTCGCCTCCGTCCCGGAAACGGGCATCGGGGCGGCCATCAACGATCGTTTGCGCCGCGCCGCAGCCTGATTGGGATCGTCCCAGTCCTCCCGAAACTAAAACGTCCTCCCGAAACTAAAACGTCCTCCCGAAACGAAAACGGCCTCCCGAAACGAAAACGGCCGCCCGGTGACAGGCGGCCGCATCATTATGCTGAGATGGCGCGGTTCAGACCGCGACCTGCTCGTAGTACTTCGGCGCGTGTTCGTTGAGGATCGCGAGGATCTTCTTCAGTGCCGCCGGCTCGTCGGTCTTTTCCATCGCCGCCAGCTCGCGCGCAAGGCGCGAGGAAGCCGCTTCGAAAATCTGGCGTTCCGAATAGCTTTGTTCCGGCTGGTCGTCGGCACGGAACAAATCGCGGGTGACCTCGGCGATCGAGACCAGATCGCCTGAATTGATCTTGGCTTCGTATTCCTGAGCGCGGCGCGACCACATGGTGCGCTTGACCTTCGGCTTGCCTTTGAGCGTATCGAGTGCTTCGCGCAGAGTCTTGTCCGACGATAGCTTGCGCATGCCGATCGCTTCGACCTTGTTCACCGGCACGCGGAGCGTCATGCGTTCCTTTTCGAAGCGGAGCACATAGAGCTCCAGCTTCATGCCTGCGATTTCCTGTTCCTGAACCTCGATTACCCGACCGACACCGTGCTTCGGGTAAACGACGTAATCTCCGACATCGAAGGCGTGAGCCTTGATCGCCATGTATCGTCCTTTCGCCACCAGGATCGTCGCGACCCACTTGGGAACAGCCGTTTTCAGGGGTGCGTTTCGCCTTTCCGGCGACGCGGTGCGTAAACCCCATCTGCCGTCTGTTGCGATCCTGCCTTTCGTGATGCTTGTGCCCAGCGGGCAGAACGCCCCTGCTGGTCACAGCTATATAGCAAAGCTGTAACAAAATTTCCAGCCCAAACGACTCCTGCATGCGCAACTACCCGCCGGACCTGGCGGACACGCGGATCACGGCGGCGCGCATCGTACGGCGCTTTCAGCGAAGTCGGGCGATCAATGCGGCAATGCGGGAAGTCAGCACGCCGCAGCGACGGTCAGGCGATTCGCCCCTATCGCGGCCCAAATCCCGGTGGCGCTGGCTCAGTCACCCTCGCCTGGTGCCGCGGAGAAGTACTTCTCTAGCTTGCCTTCCTCGCCCTTGTGCTCATCAGCGTCGGCGGGAGTTTCCTTCTTGGTGGTCAGGTTGGGCCACTCCGCCGAATACTTGGTGTTGAGCTCAAGCCACTGTTCCAGGCCGCTCTCGGTGTCGGGCAGGATCGCCTCGGCCGGGCATTCGGGCTCGCATACGCCGCAGTCGATGCATTCGTTCGGGTTGATGACGAGCATGTTCTCGCCCTCGTAGAAGCAATCGACCGGGCAGACCTCGACGCAATCCATATACTTGCAGCGGATGCAGGCGTCGGTGACGACATAGGTCATGGTGAGGAATCCCCTTGGTATTCTGGCCGTGTTTCAGGTTCTGCTATGGGATATGGGCGGGCCGCGTCAAGCGTGCGATAACACCCGTGCACTTCAACCGCCGGTCCGCGCCGGTTGGGCAGCGCCAGAATCTCGATCACGTGGACGCTGCCGGCCAGCGGCAGGGCCAGCACGTCGCCCACGCAGACCCGCGCGGCGCTGCGTTTCACGCGGCGCCCGTTAAGCCGGATATGGCCCGCCTCGGCCATCGCCCGGGCGGGTCCAGGCGAAACGCAGGAGCCACAGCAATTTGTCCAGCCGCATCGGCGCGCGCCGGGGTCAGCGGATGAGGCCGGCCAGCGCGGCAAAAGCGCTGCTCGTCGGTGGCTGCGGCGCGGCGGCGGGTTCGGCCTCCGGCCGCCGCGCGGGGCGCCAGCGCCAGGTGACCGGCGTCGGCGGGCCGAAGGCGCCTTCGGCCAGTGCGCGCGGCGTCAGCGCGTGGAACCCGGCCAGCCGCAGCAGGTGGGCGTGGCTTTCCGCTGCCAGCCCCATCGAGCGGGGCAGCGCCGGGTCCAGCGGGAACGGGCGGTTGCCCGCCACGGCGCGCCGTTCATAGGCGGTGCGCAGCAGCTTTTCCGCCATGTCGATGCGAATCCCTTGCACCCCGATGCGGCGATAGCCCAGCGGCGGGCGGCCTTGCTTCAACTGCAGGACCGGCGGCATTTCGGGCAGCGCCTCGGGCACTGGCGCAAACTGGGGCTCGGCGCTGCGCATCTGCGCCAGTTCGCGCCACGCAGCCAGCGGGGCAGGCTTGAGCATCGCCGCGATATACAGATCGATCGCGCCGATCCGCACGCCCAGCTTTTTCAGCGCGTCGCGCTGCGGCGGCTGAAACGAATCGAGCCCGGACCCGGCGCGCTCCACCAGTCCGCCGCCATCGACCAGGCGGATCAGCAGCGCGCGCAGTTCCGGCCCGCCGTCCTTGCTGCGGGTGGCTTCATCCAGCTTCATCAACGGTTCCAGTGCGGCCAGCCGCCGGGTCAGCCAGCCGTCCAGCGCGTCCGTCAGCAGGCGCCGCTGCGGGGCCGGAATGGCTTCCAGCGCCCCTTCCAGCTGCAATTGCGGCACCAGCAGGCCCTTGCCGGGCAGGAGCCGGGCCAGCCGCTCGCGCCCATGCAGCACCGCGCCGTCAGCCAGTTCCAGCGCCGCCGTATCCGCCGCGATCTCGGCGCTTAACGCTTCGGCGCGCTCGGCCAGCAATTGCGGTAAATGCCGTTCCGCCGCCGCAAACAGCAACTTGTGATCGAAATGGTGGGCATCGGGATCGACCCTGAAGCGAAACCCGTCGAGCTTTCCCAGCTTCTCTCCGTCCACCAGCAAATCATCCCCATCCATCGCCACGGGCAGCAAGCCCGCATCCGGCCCGGTTTTCCGCATCAGCACGGCGGTGCGCCGGTTGACGAAACGTTCTGTCAGCCTTGTGTGAAGCGCGTCTGACAGTCGGGCCTCCACCGCCCGCGCCCGTTCGGCCATTTCTTCGCGGGCTAATACCCAGTCCGGGCGCTGCGCGATATAGGCCCAGCTGCGGATTGCGGCGATCCGCCCTTGCAAAGTGTCGATATCACCCGCCGGATTGTCGAGATCGGCGATCCGCGCCGCGACGTAATCGCCGCCAAGATAGTCGCGCGCCAGATCCTCCCACAGCCGCGCGACGAAGCGCGCATGCGTTTCCGCGCCCTGCTGGCGAAAATCGGGCAACGAGCACACTTCGCGAAAGCGCGCCACCGCGCCCCGGCCGCGCACAGTGGCGGCGATCTCGGGATCTTCGGCCAGCCGGCGCATCACCGCCAGGTCGATCGCTTCGGGCGCGGGGGCCAGCTGCGGGCGGTCGGGCGGGCGCGACAGGTCCTCGATCAGGTGGGCCAGCCGGTCGACCCGGGGGTGCGCATCGCGCCAGAAGATCCGGTCGAGCGGGGGGAACCGGTGTTCCTCGATCGCCCACACTTCCTCGGGCGTGAATTCCGCATCGCGCCCGCCAGTTCCGGCCAGCGTGCCGAATGTGCCGTCGCGCTGGTGGCGCCCGGCGCGCCCGGCGATCTGCGCCATCTCGATCGTGGTCAGCCGGCGGCTCCGCACCCCGTCAAACTTGGACAGGCCGGCGAAGGCGACATGGCCGACGTCAAGGTTCAGCCCCATCCCGATGGCGTCGGTCGCAACCAGGTAATCGACCTCGCCCGACTGGAACAGCGCGACCTGCTTGTTGCGGGTGGCGGGGGAAAGCGCGCCCATCACCACCGCCGCCCCGCCGCGAAAGCGCCGCAGCATCTCGGCCACGGCATAGACCTGCTCGGCCGAGAACGCGACGATCGCGCTGCGCGGCGGGACCCGCGACAGCTTCTTGGCGCCGACATGGCTGAGCGTGGAAAACCGGGGGCGGCTGACCACTTCGACGCCGGGAACGAGCGCTTTGACCATCGGCTCCATGATCCCGGACCCCAGGATCATCGTCTCGTCTCGCCCGCGCATGTGGAGCAGGCGGTCGGTAAAGATGTGCCCGCGTTCGCGGTCGGCGCAGAGCTGCGCTTCGTCGAGCGCCATGAACGCCAGGTCGCCGCGTGCCGGCATCGCCTCCACCGTGCACAACTGCCAGCGGGCATGCTGCGGCTCGATCCGTTCTTCCCCGGTGATCAGCGCCACCCGGTCGCGGCCCTTGATCGCCACCACCCGCTCGTACACTTCGCGCGCCAGCAGCCGTAGCGGAAATCCGATCGCGCCCGAGGAATGGGCACACATCCGCTCGATTGCGAGGTGGGTTTTGCCGGTATTGGTCGGGCCCAGCACGGCCAGTACCTTGCTGTCGGAGCCGCGATCGGCTGGTTCGGGCAATCGGTAGGCCATCGGCCCCGCCAATCTGGCATCGCCCCCCACGCCGGACAAGGCGTGGTCCGCGAATTCGATCGGCCAGGGCGTGCCGGGTTGTGGATAGGCGCGCCCCGGCGGCCGAATTAGCGTGACGTTAACCCTTCCGGTGCAGGAATCTCCCGGATCGACGGGCGCCACGGGGCGATAAAGGGCGGGCAAGGTGTTCAAGCCGCAGGACGACTATGCAGCGGGGCATGGCCCAATCGCGCGCGCGGCAGCAGCGCCGCTCGAACTTGCCCTGGCCGATATCGTCACCGCCAGCGGCAACTGGCGCGCCCGCTTCGCCGCGATCGACTGGGTTCCCGATCTTGCCGAGGCTATCGGCACCCGCCGCTGGTATCGCGGCATGGCCACGCTGGTGATGCTCACCGTCTGCGCACTGGCGTTCTGGCCCGATTTTTCGCGGCTCGATGCTGCTCCGGCGATGCGGCTCGATGCCGCCGCGCAAGCGGAATTCCGCAGCCAGGCGATCATGCCGCTGGACTACGGTGCCACAACAGGCCGCCGCATGGGACCGGGCATGGCGCTCCGCCCGGTCGCCAGCGTGTCCGAACGGCCACGCCTCGAACTCGCTTCGGTGCTGTCCGAGGATGACAGCCTTGGCCGCCTGCTGCTGCGCGCCGGGGTTTCGGGCAGCGATGCCGCCCGCGCCAGTGCGCTGGTTGGCGGCGCCACGCCGCTGGACCAGATCGAGCCCGGCACCCGCGTTGCACTCGTGCTCGGCCCGCGCCCTGCGCCCGGACAGCCGCGCCCGCTTGAACGGCTCGATTTCCGCGCCCGCTTCGATCTGGCCCTGGCCGTCACCCGTGCCGGCGATGCCCTTGGGCTCGAACGCAAACCTATTCCGGTCGATACCACCCCGCTGCGCATTCGCGGCACGGTGGGCGATAGCCTGTATCGTTCGGCCCGCGCGGCCGGGGCACCGCCGCAGGCAATCCAGGAATATCTCCAGGCGCTCGACAGCCACATCAGCCTCGAAAGCGATATCCAGCCGGGCGATTCGTTCGATCTGGTGTTCGCCTACAAGCGCGCCGCCACCGGCGAATCGCAAGTGGGCGATCTGCTTTATGCGGGCCTCGATCGCGGCACCGCGCCGGTCGCGCAGCTGCTCCGCTGGGGCCACGACGGCGGGTTCTATTCCGCCGACGCGCTAGCCCGGCCCAGCTATGTCCAGACCGGCCCGGGGATGCTGACCCCGGTTAACGGCCGCATCACCTCGCTTTACGGTCAGCGGTTTCACCCGCTGCTCGGCTACACCCGGATGCATGCCGGGGTGGATTTCGGCGCGGCGTGGGGTTCGTCGATCGTTGCCGCCGCCGATGGGATCGTGTCCTACGCGGGCTATCACGGCGGCCATGGCAACTATGTCCGGCTCGAACATGGCGGCGGCCTCGGCACCGGCTACGGGCACATGAGCCGCATCGCGGTCGGCCCGGGGACGCGAGTCAGCGCCGGCGAGGTGATCGGCTTCGTCGGGTCCACCGGCCTGTCGACCGGGCCGCACCTTCATTACGAGATGTATCAGGATGGCCGCACGGTGAACCCGCTCGGCATGCGGTTCGCTACCGTCACGCGGCAGGTCGATCCGGCGCAGCTTGCCGCATTCCGGGCGAAACTGGCGCAGATGAAGGCGCTGCACCCCGGCGCGATGCTGGCGGCGGCCGGGCGTCCGGTTGTCCAGCGGATCGCGATGCGCTGAACCCGCCAGCGGCCGGCCTTGAACCGGCGGGCATTGAACCCGGCTGAAGTTTCCGGCAGGAAGCCGCCATCATGACCGCAGCCTATCCGGCCCTTCGCCTTCGCCGCACCCGCGCCTCTGCCTGGAGCCGCGCGCTGCACCGGGAAATCACCGTCACCCCGGCAGATCTGATCTGGCCGCTGTTCGTGACCGAAGGTGACGGCGTGGAAGAACCGATCCCCTCGCTCCCCGGCGTATCGCGCTGGTGCGTGCGCGGCATTGCCGCACGCGCGAAGGAAGCGGCCGCGCTGGGCATCCCCTGCCTCGCACTGTTTCCCAACACCCAGTCCGGCCGCCGCGATCCGTTCGGGCAGGAAGCGCTCAATCCCGATAACCTGATGTGCCGCGCGATCCGCGCCATCCGCGATGCGCTGGGCGACAGCATCGGCATCCTCACCGATGTCGCGCTCGATCCTTATACCAGCCACGGGCAGGACGGGCTGATCGACGATGCGGGCTATGTGCTCAACGATGCCACCGTCGAAGTGCTGGTCGGGCAAAGCCTCAACCAGGCTGCCGCCGGGGCTGATATCATCGCCCCGTCCGACATGATGGACGGCCGGATCGGCGTGATTCGCAGCGCGCTGGAAAGCGCTGGCCACCACAACGTCCAGATCATGAGCTACGCCGCCAAGTACGCCTCGGCGTTCTATGGTCCGTTCCGCGATGCGGTCGGCAGCCGCGGCCTGCTTAAAGGGGACAAGAAGACTTACCAGATGGACCCGGCCAACGGCGAGGAAGCGCTGCGCGAAGTCGCGCTCGATCTGGCCGAAGGCGCCGATAGCGTGATGGTCAAGCCGGGTTTGCCCTATCTTGACGTGATCCTGCGGGTGAAGCAGCGGTTCGAAGTACCGGTGTTCGCCTATCAGGTGTCCGGCGAATACGCGATGATCGAGGCGGCGGTGGCGGCCGGGGCGGCGGATCGTGACGCCATGGTGCTGGAAACCTTGACGTCATTCAAGCGCGCCGGCTGCTCGGGCGTGCTCACCTATCACGCGGCCCACGCCGCCCGCCTGCTCGGCGCCTGAAGGGAAACGCCACATGACCGCAGCTCGCCCCGGCACCACGATCATGCCCTGGCACGGCAAAGTGCCGCGCATCCATGACAGAGCCTTCATCGAGCCGCGCTGCCGGATCATCGGCGATGTCGAGATCGGCCCCGATGCCAGCATCTGGTACAACTGCGTGATCCGGGGCGATTCAAACCGCATCGTCATCGGCGCGCGCAGCAATATCCAGGACGGCAGCGTGGTCCATTGCGATGGACCTACAGGGAAACGACCCGCCGGTTTCGCCACCCTGATCGGCGATGACGTGTTGATCGGCCACATGGTGATGATCCACGGCTGCACGCTGGAAGACCGCGCCTTCATTGGTCTCGGTTCAATCGTGATGGATGGCTGCGTGGTCGAATCCGATGGGATGCTGGCGGCCGGCGCGCTGCTCACCCCGGGCAAGCGCATCGCCTCGCGCCAGCTGTGGAGCGGGCGCCCCGCCGCGTTGATGCGCGAATTGACCGATGCCGCGCTGATCGAAATGCAGGGCGGCGTGACCAGCTATGTCCACAACGGCCGGCGCCATGCCGAGGCCATCGCGGCGGCAAATCTTGGCCAGACCGAAGGCTGAGCTGGCCCCGGCGGACCCGATCCGCGCGCTCGTCGATGGTGAAGGCTGGCTGGCCGTGCGCGTCACGGCGGGCGCCCGGACCGAATCGCTCGAAGTCGCCGCAGGCCGGCTGCTGGCCAAAGTCCGCGCCAAACCCGAAGACGGCAAGGCCAGCGACGCGGTCCGCGATCTGCTCGCCAGCGGTCTTGGCGTCGCACCGTCGCGGCTCGAATTGTTGCGCGGCGCAACTTCGCGCGAAAAGTTGTTCCAGTTGCGCGGTTAGGTAGTGCCGCGTTCAGGCGGTATCCGTGTCGCCGCCAGCGTCATCAGCGCCGCCCACCCGGCCGCCAGCCACAGCGTCGCGGCGGGCAGGTGCGAAAACGTCAGCGCGCCCATCGCCATCACCAGCAGCGCCAGCATGGCAGCGTGCAGTCCCAGCAGACGCAGCGCCGTGGCCGAGAACAGCAGCGCGGTCACTAGCGCCAGCACCGCGGGCTTGCGCCGCCCGCCCGCCAGCGCCGCAATCACCGCGCCGCCCGCCACGCCGACCACGAACCCGCCCAGCAGCAGTGCCGGGATGATCGCCAGCTCTGGCGCGCGGGCGATATTGACGCCAAGGCGGGTGGTGTTGCCCGACATGAACGACACAAAATACCCGTCGGCCGAAAGGAACCCGACCGCGTCGGTAAATCCGGCCAGCGCCGCCAGCCCGATGGCCAGCGCCTGGCGCGGACGATCAGATCGGTTCATCGCGTTCCCATCAGCGGACCATTCCCGCCGCCGTCTGTTGCAGCATGTTTGTCATCACTTTGGCAATCTCCGCCGTTCGGGACCAGGCCATGCCCGGCCGCATGGCCTGGTCCCGAATGGCGGAGCGGCTTGATCCGGGTCAATCGCGAATCAGCTGGCGCAGAGCCTCGATCCGGTCGGCTTCGTGCGGCAGCGAACCGCTCCAGCAGCGCGCGCCAGATCGATCCAGCAATCGGCTGGCACCACGTAAAGCCCTGCGGGATCGGGGCGCAGCCAGGAAAACGGGACGGCCATCACGGCACATAATGGGCGACAACGGTCCGGGGCTTTCCCTGTTTCCTCATCGCCGGATGGTCAGTCCGATTCGTCCTCGCTGCTCGGTTCGGGCGCGGCGCCGGCATCCTTGGTCGCCTTCTTGGGCTTGGCCGCGCGCTTGACCAGCTTGGGCGGGGCGGGAGTCAGCTCGAAGTTGAGCGCGTCTTCCTTCAACGTGACGTTGACTTCGCCGCCATGCGCCAGCTTGCCGAACAGCAGTTCTTCGGCGAGCGGCTGCTTGACCTTTTCCTGGATCAGGCGGGCCATCGGCCGCGCACCGTACAGCCGGTCATAGCCGCGCTCGGCCAGCCAGCCTCGCGCCTCGCTGTCGAACTGGATGTGGACGTTCTGGTCGGCCAGCTGCAGTTCGAGCTGGAGGATGAACTTGTCCACCACCCGGCTGATCACTGCAGTCGGCAGGTAGGCGAACGGGACGATTGCATCGAGCCGGTTGCGGAATTCGGGGTTGAACATCTTCTTGACCGCTTCGTCCCCGGCGTCCTCCTTCGACACGTCGCCAAAGCCGATGCCCTGCCGCGCCATGTCGGACGCGCCCGCGTTGGTGGTCATGATCAGGACGACGTTGCGGAAGTCGACCTTCTTGCCGTTGCTGTCGGTCAGGGTGCCGTGGTCCATGACCTGCAGCAGGATGTTGAAGACGTCCTGGTGCGCCTTTTCGATCTCGTCGAGCAGCACCACGGCGTGCTTGTGCTGATCCACCGCGTCGGTCAGCTGCCCGCCCTGATCGTGGCCGACATAGCCCGGAGGGGCGCCGATGAGCCGC
>JANLUV010000204.1:0-9198 GCA_031363685.1 Alphaproteobacteria bacterium
CTCGCGCTATTCTATGGCGGCCTCGTGCGCGCCAAGAACATGCTTTCGGTGCTGGTCCAGGTCCTGACGATCGTCTGCGTCGCGGCGCTGGTGTGGTTCGCCTGGGGCTATTCGATGACCTTCACCTCGACCGGATCGGCGTTCCCCAAGATCGTCGGCGGCTTCGACAAGGCGTTTCTCGCCGGGGTCGATCCAACCACCTTGGCGGCGACCTTCTCGAACGGCGTCTACCTCCCAGAATACGTGTTCATCATCTTCCAGATGACCTTCGCCTGCATCACCACGGCGCTGATCGTCGGGGCGTTCGCCGAACGCATCAAGTTCACCCCGCTGATCCTGTTCGTGGTCGGCTGGCTGACGTTTGCCTACTTCCCGATCGCGCACATGGTCTGGTACTGGGCCGGGCCGGACTTCCTGCCCGACGCGCCGACCGATACCGGTCTGCTGTGGGGCATGGGCGCGCTCGACTTCGCTGGCGGCACTGTGGTCCACATCAACGCCGGCATTGCCGGCCTGGTCGGCTGCCTGATGATCGGCAAGCGCGTGGGCTTCGGCAAGGAAGCCACCCCGCCGCACTCGCTGACCATGACCATGATCGGCGCCTCGCTGCTGTGGGTGGGCTGGTTCGGCTTCAACGCTGGTTCAAACCTGGAAGCCAACGGCGTGACCGCTGTCGCCTTCATCAACACCTTCGTCGCGACCGCTGCGGCTGCTGTGTCCTGGGCAATCGTGGAGCAACTGCACCACGGCAAACCTTCGATGCTGGGTGCTGCCACCGGCGCGGTGGCGGGCCTTGTCGCGATCACCCCGGCATCGGGCCTGGCCGCGCCGATGACCTCGATCGTAATGGGGCTGCTGGTTTCGCCGGTCTGCTACCTGTTCGTCAGCGTGGTGAAGAACAAGCTGAAGTACGACGACACGCTCGACGTGTTCGGCGTGCACTGCATCGGCGGGATCTTCGGCGCGATCGCCACCGGCATCGTTGCCGATCCGGCGCTCGGCGGCCAGGGCTTCTTCGACTACACGCAGTTCCCGGCCGTGGCCGGCAGCTACGACATGGGCGCTCAGCTGATCGTCCAGCTCAAGGCGGTCCTGCTGACCCTCGTCTGGTCGGGTGTCGGTTCTGCAATCCTGTTCTTCATCGTCGACAAGATCTTCGGTCTGCGTCCGACGGAAGAGAACGAGCGCGAAGGCCTCGACATCACCGAGCACGGTGAACGCGCCTATAACTACTAAGTTCAAGAGCTTGGCGGGGCCGGAGGTTTCCTCCTCTCCTCCCCTTCGGACCCGCCATCCGACGGTCCTCCTGCGAACGCCCACTCAAGACCCGGAGCCAGCCGCTCCGGGTCTTTTTTTGTGTCTGCATCATTTGGAACCTTGGTTCCGCCCGATGTCGGGAAATGGGGTGGGAGTGAACTTTCTAGCTGAGGCTAAACGCTATGGTCTCGTTCGTGGCGAACGCTGACTGCGTTACGGCCTCAAACCAGTCACTTCGGAATTGCGGTAGTTTCTGGACATGCTGAAGCAGAAAGTTCCAGCCGACATTTTCCTCGTGAAAACTCCAGACCTTGTCGCCGACCGCCACATCGCAGCAGATCAGGTCAGTCGTGATCTCGTCCCTCTTGTAAAACGTTACCCGCCAAATTTGAGCCAGGGGCAGCTTTTCAAGCAGGTCGGCATTTATGGTGGTCATGCCTTGGTGTGGCCGCGTGTGCGAATGTCCGCAATTGCGCCGCCGCTTTTACACGGTGCGCGCGGCCAGCATGTCGAGCAGCGGGCGAACCGGCGACAGGTCATAACCGGCCCCGGCCGCAGCTTCGGCCAGTTCGTCAGGAGCGGCGCCTTTGCTCGCCCGGGCCAGTGACCACAGCAGCGTGGAGCGGGTGCCGGAGCGGCAATAGGCGAGCACCGGGCCGGCCGCCGAGCCGAGTGCATCGGCCATCGCGGTTACCTGCGGTTCGCTGAACCCCGCGTGGGTGACGGGGATCGCGACATAGGCGATCCCGGCGGCCTGTGCGGCGGCCTCGATCTCCGGGCCCGGTACCTGATCGGGCGATTCGTCTTCCGGGCGGTTGTTGATGATCAGCGTGATGCCCATGCGGGCGGCCTCGGCCACTTCGGGCAGCCCGATCTGCGGGCTGGCGTAGATGCCTTCGGCAAGCTGGTTGAACATGGTCTGGTTACTCCTGCCCGATCACGTCCGGGCCGCGCGGGCTTTCGCCCGGCGGTTGCGACCGGCGATGTTGAGCGCCTCGACCAGCCCGGAGAAGCCCATTGCGGCGTAAACGTAACCCTTGGGGATGTGCGCCCCGAACCCGTCGGCGATCAGGACGAGGCCGATCATCACCAGGAACGCCAGCGCCAGCATCACCAGCGTCGGGTTCGTCTCGATGAACCTGGCCAGCGGATCGGCGGCCACCATCATGACGCCGACGGTAAAGACGACGGCGGTGATCATGATCGGGATATCATCGGTCATGCCCACCGCAGTCAGGATCGAATCGACTGAAAAGACGAGGTCGATTGCGATGATCTGGGCAATCGCCGAGGCGAAGCTGAGCCCGACATTGCCTTTTTTATGATCGAGCAGAACGCCGCTGGCATCTTCGACATCGATGTTGTGGTGGATCTCCTTGGTCGCCTTCCAGAGCAGGAACAGCCCGCCGGCAATCAGAATCAGGTCGCGGCCCGAGAACGCGGTCTCGAACGTCGGCTCGCCATATGGGCCGGGCGTGCCGGTCAATCCCAGGTCGATCAGCGGGGCCTGCAGCGTCACCAGCCAGCCGATCAGCATCAACAGCCCGATTCGCATGATCAACGCCAGCGCCAGCCCGATCCGGCGAGCCATCTGCCGCTGTTCGGGGGGCAATTTGTTCGACAGGATCGCGATGAATACGAGATTGTCGATCCCGAGCACGACCTCGAGCACGATGAGGGTGATCAAGGCCGCCCACGCGGCGGGATCGGACATAAGTTCAATAATGGCCATTCCGCCCATCTGCCAAGGCCGGGCGGTGCTGGCAACCCATCAGATGCAGGTAGAGTCGATGTATAAATGCACCGCTTCGCTGCAGAATGCCCGGACGGGGCCGCGCCGTGGTAGGAATCTGTTCGCGCTGACGCAAAATTTCGGTTATGCCGCAAAATGCAGAGGAGAGGGCCGCGCGCAGGCGTGGCCGCTGGCCCTGTCACCCGGCGCGTCTCGTCCACGCCGTCCGGGCGATCGTGATCGGGGCGAAGCGAAGGTAAGTTCGGGTTTATGAGTTTCGATAGAGGACGTCGCGGCCGGGGTCGCGACAAGCGGGACGGTTTCGGCGAAGAGAGTTTCGACCCGTTCTACGGCGGCGGTGGCGGCGGCGGGAATGACCGCGGCGGCGGCGATCGCGGTGGGTTCGGCGGCGGCGGTCGTGGCGGCTTTGGCGGCGGTGCGCCCCGTGGCGGCGGCGCTGGCGGTGGTGGCGGCGGCTTCGGCGGCGGTGATCGCGGCGGCTTCAGCGGTGCCCCGCGCGGCGCTGGCGCTGGCGGCGGCATGCCAGCCCAAGTTGTCGGCCAGAGCAAGGGCACGGTCAAGTTCTTCAACGCCCAGAAGGGCTTCGGCTTCGTGCAGCGCGAAGACGGCGGTGAGGACGTGTTTGTCCACATCAGCGCGGTCGAGCGTGCCGGGCTTGAAAGCCTGGCCGAGGGCCAGGGGCTTGAGTTCACGCTGGTCGATCGCGGCGGCAAGATTTCGGCGAGCGACCTCGTCGTCGTCGGCGATGTCATCCCGGTGGAGAAGCGCGAGGATGCACCGCAGCGCGAGCTGACCGGCGAGAAGGCCACTGGCACGGTCAAGTTCTTCAATGCGATGAAGGGCTTCGGCTTTATCACCCGCGACGATGGCCAGCCGGATGCGTTCGTGCACATCAGCGCGGTCGAGCGTTCGGGCATGCGGAGCCTCAACGAAGGTGACCGGCTGCAGTTCGATATCGAGGTCGATCGACGAGGCAAGTACTCGGCGGTCAACCTGGTGCCGCATCAGGGTTGATCCAGCCCGCACTGCCGCCGGGATTTGACCGGAGGCTGGCGACACAATAAATGCGTGCAAGTGGCGGCCCGGATGGGCCGCCCCTTGTCGTTTGCGGGTCCGATTTTTGCTGGTTTCCGGCGCTTAGATCCAGCCGCAAGTTCTTACCGTAAAGGGAGCGTCCCGATGTCGATCACTCCGTTGATGCCCGTCTATCCCCGGTGCGGCTTTCGCCCGATTCGCGGCGATCATTGCCACCTGATCGGCGAGGACGGACGCCGCTATCTCGACTTCGCGGCGGGCATCGCAGTCAACAGCCTCGGGCATTCGCACCCGGGCTTGATCGGCGCGATCCAGCGCCAGGCCGCGACGCTGATGCATGTCTCCAACCTTTACGGCAGCCCGCAAGGCGAACATCTGGCGCAACGACTGGTCGACCTGACGTTCGCCGACACGGTGTTCTTCACCAATTCGGGCGCGGAGGCGGTGGAGTGCGCGATCAAGACCGCGCGCGCCTATCACCAGCATGTCGGCAACACCGAGAAGTACGAGCTGATCACCTTCAACAATGCGTTTCACGGCCGGACGCTGGCGACGATCAGCGCCTCCAGCCAGGACAAGATGCACAAGGGGTTCCTGCCGCTACTGCCCGGTTTCAAGTACGTCGACTTTGATGATCTGGACGCAGCGAAGGCCGCCATTGGTCCGCATACGGCAGGCTTCCTGGTCGAGCCGGTACAGGGCGAGGGGGGAGTTCGCGCCGCGTCGGACGCCTTCATGCAGGGCCTGCGCCAGCTGGCCGACGAGCATGATCTGCTGCTCGCCCTGGACGAGGTTCAGTGCGGCGTGGCCCGGACCGGCACGTTCTACGCCTATGAACAATACGGGATCGAGCCCGATATCCTGGCCACGGCCAAGGGCATCGGCGGCGGGTTTCCGCTGGGCGCGTGCCTGGCGACCGAGAAGGCGGCGCGGGGGATGGTGATCGGCACGCACGGTTCGACGTATGGCGGCAACCCGCTGGCCATGGCCGCCGGCGAGGCGGTGCTGGACGCGGTGGCGACCGACGAATTCCTTGCGCACGTGCGCGACACTGGCGAATGCCTGCGGGCGCGGCTCGAACAGTTCATCGGCAATTATCCCGAGATGTTCGAGCTGGTGCGCGGACGCGGACTGATGCTGGGCGTGAAGATGAAGATCGAGCCGCGCGGGTTCGTGGCGCACTTGCGCGACAGCCATCAGTTGCTGACGGTTGCGGCGGGCGACAACACGCTGCGGCTGGTGCCGCCGCTGGTGATCGACGATGCCCACATCGACGAGTTCATGGTCAAGCTGTCGGCCGGCGCCGCCAGTTATCCGGCGCAGGAGACGACCTGATGGTCCGGCACTTCCTCAATCTAACGGACGCTGGCGGCGATGCCGTTGCCGCGATGCTGAACGATGCGCAGGACCGCAAAGCGGCACGGGCGACATGGCCGAAGGGCCAGGCCGACGGCGATGCGCCGCTGACCGGCCGGGTTCTGGCGATGATTTTCGAGAAGAACTCGACCCGCACCCGCGTGTCGTTCGACATGGCGATGCGCCAGCTTGGCGGCACGGCGATCGTGATGGAAGCGGGCGGGATGCAGCTTGGCCGGGGCGAGAGCATTGCCGATACGGCCCGGGTGCTGAGCCGGATGGTCGATGCCGTGATGATCCGTACCAACGATCACGCCAAGATCGAGGAACTGGCGGAATATGCATCGGTTCCGGTGATCAATGGCCTGACCGACCTGTCCCACCCCTGCCAGATCATGGCCGACCTGCTGACCGTGATCGAGCGCGGCAAGCCGCTGCCCGGGCTGGAACTGGCGTGGCTGGGTGACGGTAACAACGTGCTCAATTCGATCGTCGAGGCTGCCGGACTGATGAAGTTCAACGTGCGGATCGGTGTGCCGGAGGGCTATGAGTCCGACCCGGAATTCATCGCGCGCGCGGTCGCCGGCGGCGCGAACGTGACGGTCCATCGCGATCCAGCCGAGGCGGTGCGAGGGGCCGACGTAGTGGTCACGGACACCTGGGTGTCGATGGGCCAGTCCCACGCCGAGGAAAAGCTTGCGACGATGGTGCCCTACCAGGTCGACGAAGCGTTGATGGCAAAGGCCAAGGCAGACGCTCTGTTCCTGCACTGCCTGCCCGCGCATCGCGGCGAGGAAGTGACCGATGCGGTGATCGACAGCGCCCAGTCCGCCGTGTGGGACGAGGCGGAAAACCGCATTCACGCGCAGAAAAGCGTACTCCGCTGGGTGTTCGGCCAACTGTGACGGAAGGAATTGCCAGCCTGCCCGAGACCGGGTTCGACCGGGTGCTGGCCTTCACCGTCCCTGCGCGCAACGCGCGAGGCCGGGCGGTGCGGCTTGGGCCGATGCTCGATACGATCCTGTCCGCGCACGATTATCCCGCGGCGATCAGGCACCTGCTGGCCGAGGCGCTGGTACTGACCGCGCTGATCGGAGCGCTGCTGAAGGACGATGCTGGCCAGTTGACCATTCAGGCCCAGACAGAAGGCGGGATCGTCGATCTGTTTGTGTGCGACTATCGGTCGGGCGAATTGCGGGGCTATGTCCGTCATGATCAGGACCGGCTGGCGGCGCTGGGGGCTAACCCGTCGCTGTTCGCGCTGTTCGGCAAGGGTTACCTGGCGGTAACTTTCGATCTTGCCGCGACGGGCCAGCGCTATCAGGGGATCGTGCCGCTGGAGGGCGATTCGCTTGCCGACGCCTGCGAGCGGTATTTCGCGCAATCGGAACAGGTGCCGACGCTGATTCGCGTGGCCGTTCGTTCGGGGCGGGACGGGTGTGTCGCAGGGGGGCTGCTTGTCCAGCATCTGCCCGATGGCGAAGAAGGCCGTGACCGGCTGCATGCGCGAATGGATCACCCGGACTGGGAGCACGCAGCGATCATGGCCGGGTCCGTCCGGCACGATGAACTGGTCGACCCGGCGCTGGACCTCGAGACGCTTGTCTGGCGCCTGTTCCATGAGGAAAGCGAGCTACGGGTCGAACAGCGAGCACCGCTGCGCCGCGGTTGTCGCTGTACGGCAGAGCATTACCGCGCAGTACTTTCGCGTTTTCCAGACGAGGAACAGGCGGAAATGCGTGACGATGACGGGATGATCAACGTCGATTGCGCGTTTTGTTCGCACTTCTTCCGGATCGCAATATAGGCGCTCGTTTGCCGCCGTTACAGCGCACTTGGTCGCAGCGCCTGCGCTAGCTATATATGTTGCCTAAGGGAGCCGGATTCGCCGGCGGCGGAGCGACGGGTGAGAGACGCGATGGGCTTGCGGTATGCTTTTCTGCCGGCTCTTATGCTAACGGGTTTTGCGACCGTGGCAGGGGAGCCAGCAACCGCCCAGCGGACGGTCCTGCAGATGCTCGAACAGTTGCAGGACGGCCGCTGGGAGCTCAGGACGCGCGAGCGCGGAGGCGTGCAGCGCCTGTGTGTCGGTGATCGGCGCCGGCTGGTGCAGTTACGCCATCCGGATCTGGCCTGTGAGCGTCTGATTGTGGAAGACACGCCTAACTCGGTCACGGTGCAGTACACCTGTCGAGGCCACGGATATGGCAGGACGCATATCCGGCGCGAAACCGGTCAGTTGATCCAGGTCGAATCTCAAGGCGTAGCGGACGGCCTACCGTTCGATTTCACCGCCGAAGGCCGGCGGATCGGGGATTGTGCAACCTGACGACGGTTGCGGTTGCCAGCCGGTGCGAGGCTGGCTAGCTCCGGCCTATGCAGGAAATCTCTGCCTCGGGTGTCAAGGACGCGGTCGTGCTGCTTTCGGGCGGACTGGACTCGATGGTCGCGGGCGGTTTGGCCCGGGCGGCAGGCTACCGGCTTAACGCGCTGACGATCGACTATAACCAGCGGCATCGGCGCGAAATCGACGCCGCCCGCGAGATTGCCAAGACATTGAGCGCCGTGCGCCATGTGGTTCTGCCGCTCGACCTGCGCCAGTTTGGCGGTTCCGCGCTGACCGACGATATTGCGGTGCCCAGGGATGGACTGGGGGACGGGGTGCCGGTCACCTATGTCCCGGCCCGCAATCTGGTTTTTCTGTCGCTTGCGCTGGCATGGGCCGAGGCAATCGGTGCGCGAGATATCTTTATTGGTGTAAATGCGCTCGATTACTCGGGCTATCCTGATTGCCGGCCTGAGTTCATCGAGGGTTTCAGCCGGCTCGCCGAACTTGCCACCAAAGCGGGCGCGGATGGTGATGCTTTCCAGATTCACGCCCCGCTCCAGTTCCTTGGCAAGGACGAGATCGCGCTGGAGGCCGAGCGATTGGGCCTCGACAGCGGGATGAGCTGGTCATGCTATGATCCGCAGCTGGACGGCCGGGCGTGCGGAGTGTGTGACAGCTGTCGCTTGCGGCGTGCCGGCTTCGCGAAGGCGGGCCTGGTGGACGGGACGCGTTACGCCGTAGAGTGATTTGACCCGCCAGGGTGCGTCAGATCCGTTTCAGAACACCGCAGGCAATGCGCTTGCCGCTATTTCCGCTGGGGTCCGTCTGGTAGTCATCAGGGCCAGCATGAACGACGAGTGCCGTTCTGTCGCTGTCGAACAGATCCTGATCGAGGTCTGCCCGAGTTCCGCGCAGTTCGAGCGCCAAACGGGCAGAGCCGCCTTGGTCTGCAACAAGGTTCGGCAGGTCACCAAGATGCTGGCCGGCCGGGTTCATCGACCCGTGCTGGTGGATTCCGGGGTTTAGATGACTCCCGGCCGAGGTGAATTCCGGTCCCTCGCACAAGCCTGTTGCGTGGAGGTGAATACCGTGCGGGCCAGGCGTGAGGCCCGTTACAGTACCTGCCAATTGGTATCCGTCGCTGCTGGCAATGAGATCGACAGTCCCCAACGCACGCCCATCACCGGTGAAGAGCGCGACCTGTGCCAATGGCTGAACGCTATGCGTTGGCACAGTTGCGCACCCGGCGGTGGCAACCAAGGAAATCAGCGCGATGAATCTCTGCGACATAAAATATCACTCCTTCGGTTTCCTAAGAAGGATAACGAAAAAGGGGCCGGATTGCTCCGGCCCCTTGTTCGAATAATCGCGTGGTCGCGAAGCTTACATGCCCGAACCCGGACCGTAAGTGATCTCGACCCGACGGTTCTGCAGTTCGCGGACGCCGTCAGCAGTGGGAACCCGCGGG
>JANLUV010000246.1:0-2693 GCA_031363685.1 Alphaproteobacteria bacterium
TGCCGAGCGCGAGCGCGCCGCAATATGACCCTGCGGTAGAATATCGCGATGGCCTTGCCGCGCTTCAAGCGCAACGCTGGTCCGATGCGGAAAGGTCGTTCCGTCGTGTGCTGGCCGTGGCGCCGCGCGATGCCAACACCAATTACCTGCTGGCGCTCAGCAAGATCGGTCGCAGTGACTACAAGGGTGCGCGTTCGTACCTGGAAAAAGCAGTCAAGTTCAATCCCGCGATGATTTCCGCGCATGAACAGCTCGGCATCGCGCTGGCCAAGCTGGGCGAGGCGGACAAGGCGAAGGAACAGCTCGACTGGTTCACGGCACGCGCGACCGCGTGTGGTACGGCCTGCGCCGACGCGACGGTGCTGCAACAGGGCGCCGCGGCGGTGCAGGCCGCGATTGACGCGGGCAAGCAGGCGCGCGTCGTAGTGCCCGGCCTGCTGATGTTCGCATCGACGCAAGGGGGTGACGGCGCCTATCTCGCGGCGGTCTCGCTGATTAACGAACATCGCTACGACGATGCGATCGTTTCGCTTCGGGCGGCCGAACAGGTGTTCGGCCCGCATCCCGACATCCTCACTTATCTCGGCTTCGCCAACCGCAAGCTGAAGCGCTATGACATCGCCGAAGCCTATTACCGGCGCGCGCTGGCGGTTGCACCGGGCCATCGCGGCGCGACCGAGTATTATGGCGAGATGATGCTCGAACGCGGTGATGTGGCGGGCGCGACGCGCATGCTCGCGCAACTCGATGCGCAGTGCCCGTTCGGCTGTGCCGAGGCGGACGAGTTGCGCCGATGGATCGTCCGGCGATCAAGCGCTTCCTGATCGCGGTTGCAGTGGTGCCGCTGATCGGTGCGGTTTCGGACGCGCCGTCGTTGCGGGCCGCACGCTGGACGGCGCCCGACCACCTTGTCGAAGTGCTGACCACCGAACCGGGCGAATGCCTGCCCGCTGCCGTGGACGCCACCGCCGCGGAGCGTATCGCGATCGGTCGCGCCGCCTTCCGCGCTCCGCTGCTGCTGGGCGGACAGGCGGCGCGTGCCGGGCTGTCGTGCAACGCGTGCCATCGCGGCGGACATGGCAATCCGGGCTTTATGTTTCCGGGTCTTTCCGGCGATCCAGGAACTGCCGACGTCACATCCTCGATCATGAGTTCGCATCGCGGCGACGGGGTATTCAACCCTCGGCCGATCCCCGACCTCAGCGGCCCGAAATCCCGGCTGAAAATCGATCAGGACCCTGCGAACCAGAGTCTGGAGCGATTCATCCACGGCCTTGTGACGCAAGAGTTCGACGGACCCGAACCCACGCCAGCGACCATTGCGAGCCTCGCGGTTTATGTTCGCGCCCTCTCGCCAGAGCATTGCGGCGCGCAGGTCGCGCTCGATCTGGACCACGATCTGCGCCGGGCGGACGAGGCGTTGCGGACTGCGCGCACCGTGGCCGCGTCGGGTGACGGCGAAACCGCCGGCCTGCTGGTTTCGTCTGCGCGCTCGACACTGGGACTGATCGACGAACGCTACCAGCGCGCACCCGCTCGGCGGGCCGCCGCCCGATTGGCCGCCGCCGCGATGGACCTCGTGGAGATCGAGCGGCGGCTGGAGGTGGACCCCGCAGCTGCAGCGGAGGCGATCGACCGCTGGCTCGGCGAAGCGGAACGCTGGCGCAGACCGCTGCGCGCGGCCCAGTCGCATTCGCTTTACAGCATTGCGAACTTGCTCCAGCGGAACGCGATCAGGCGGCCGCACGCCTCTCGTTGAGTTGCGTGAACCCCGCCGCCCGTCCCTTACGGAATGACCTGCTTCCCTGCCAGGTCCGCGATCTCGAACGGCGCGAAGCGGATCGTCCCGGAAGGGCTCAAAGTTGACATCGTAGTTTCGGCCTAGCTGGCTACGAACATGCCGCTGGTCCATGACGGCATGCTGTATGTATCCACGGCGGGGTCGATAGTGAATGACTATGACGCGAAAACCGGCGCGCACAAGTGGTCGTTCATGCCCAAGGTGCCGCGCGAAACGCTGATCCGGGCGTGCTGTGATGCGGTGAACTGCGGCGTCGCGCGGTATGGCGACAAGTGAGGTGGTCCGGGAACTTCAACCCCGCATCGCCGGGTTTTGCGCCTTGGGTCCGCCCCGGTTCGGGTCTAGGAAGTACAGATGGACCCGGACGAAGAGGGCGCTGAGGTGACGGCACGCGGACCGGATGACGGCGAATGCCGCTCCGTCTGGCGGTTCGTGATGGCCAGCCGCGCCCGCGTGGTGATCGACGCCGCCGCGTATTTCGAACTGATGCAACTGGCGATGCTGCGCGCGCGGCAACTGATCCTGATGATCGGGTGGGATTTCGATACCCGCGTCCGGCTCGGTCCGGGGCGGCGCTGGTGGAACGCGCCGCGCCGCAAGGATCATCCGGCCCGGCTTGGCCCGTTCGTGGTCTGGCTGGTCAATCGCAACCGGGTGCTGCAGGTGCGGGTGCTCAAGTGGAACTTCGGCGCTTTGAAGTTCGTGTTCCGCGGGACGATGATTTTCGACCTGATCCGCTGGTATCGCCATCCTTCGATCGACTTCAAGTTCGATGCGGCGCACCCGCTGGGCTGCAGCCACCACCAGAAGATCGTGGTGATCGACGATCGCTTTGCGGTGTGCGGCGGGATCGACATGACCACCGATCGCTGGGACACCCCCGAGCACCGCG
>JANLUV010000256.1:0-5489 GCA_031363685.1 Alphaproteobacteria bacterium
GAGCGGGGGTCGTCCCCGGTGCGAACGAGCCGGAAACAGCGGCTCCAGAACCGCCCACTCCGCGTCGGTCAAATCGCTTGGCAAACGCAAGCTGCTTCGGGCAAACTGCTTGCGGGTGGGGTCAATCCACATGTGATCCTCCGTCGATGCTTCGCAACACCGACTGAATCACATCATATTGATATCAGCCAACTTATTTTTCGGTCAGATACTGAGAGGCGGGCGCATGAGAACTCATTGCATGGACGCAAAATCCAATTTCGATGAAAGGCGTTCAGCCGATGTGCAGACGGTCTCTGGTACATTGATAACTCGGCTGCTTTTGGGAGAGACCTCGTGAACCGCCAAGTTTTCGCTTCATTGCTCGGTGCCGCCGCCGTCGTTGCACTGATGCCTGCTACGGCCTCTGCGCGCGATGGCTTTTCGATCAGCATTGGGACGGGTGGCTATGGTTATGGCGACGCCGGATATCGCAACGACTCCTATCGGCGCAACAATCGCCATGATCGGCAACACGACAATCTTGAAGACCGGCACGATGACAGTCACGATGATCTGAATGAAGTGCATGAGGACGCTCATGACCAGGGAATAAGCCGTCGGGGCAACCGCCGACTTCATCAGGACTTGCGGAACGAGCACGAATATCGTGATTATGAGATCGACCGCCAGCATCAAGGCCAGCATTGGCGGGACCTCTGGCAGAACCGAGATCGCGGTTATGATAATGGATACTTTGGCTATTGATTGGTGATGTCCACTATTGTGGACCAAACGGCGGACAAACGCTCCATTAGGTCCAGATTACGCACCATAGAAGATTGATCATGTTGGCGCATAGCTGATTAAAGCTCGTGGAAGGAAGCGAGCTGTGAGCGCGCGTTGATATGACCAGCCGGATTTCGAGTGGTCGATAATCGAGCCGTTATTGCCCAACACGCCGAGAGGTTGCCACTGGTGGATGTGCAGGGCGGTGACAAAACCAGCCACTGGAACGCTGGCGTTTTGCTGAGCGGGGCGGCGTAAAAGCCAGCCAGTGGGTAGGCCGCTTCTGTTGGGGAGAGCGGCCGGAGATCGGGGGCCGGGCGGTCCCGGGGCATTGGGAGGGCGATCTCATCCTTGGCTTGGGCAGTTCTGCGATTGGCACGCTCGTCGGGTGCGCCAATCGCTGACATGGGATCAGGGCGCGGAGATAGCGCAGCACGCCAGACTGGGCATCTACTTCTGTGATCCGCAAAGCCCCTGGCAGCGGGGCACGAACGAGAACCCCACTGGCCTGCTGCGACAGTACTTCCCCCAGGGCACGGACTTCAGCCGGCACCCCGCGAGGGAGTTGGAGGCTGTCGCGCAGGCCATGAATACAAGGTCGCGCAAAACGCCCGGTTGGCAAACCCCCGCCGCGATTCTCGACGGGTTCCTCACCGGGCAGGATCAAGCCAGTGTTGCAACCACCGGTTGAATCCGCCGTCCTGTTTGTAGACCCCCATCGGGCCGCCCATCATGATCAGCAGGTCGGGATCGCGCAGATCCACTTGTGAAAAGGCCGGATCGGCCACATCGACCGGGTCGACCGCGTAGCCGGCGGCGGGCTTCGCTTGCGGAACTGGAACTTCAGAACGTGCGGGAATGCCGCGGCGCAATCAAGATGGTTTCGCCCGGATTGGGCGCCGGCTCGCTGGCGTCGAGATCGATTTCGATCAGCCGGTCCGATCCGTCCATCAGTCCTTCGATGCGCCAGGCCCCGCCCCTGCGGAACACGCAATCGACCCGGAACGGGTGCCCATCGGCCGCGACGATCGAGATATCGTGAGGCCGGACGTGAATTTCCACGCCATTGACCGGCAGCTTGTTGGTCTCGCCGACGAAATTCGCAACGAACGGGCTGGCCGGGTTCATGTAGACTTCTTCTGGCGTTCCGACCTGTTCGATCACGCCGTGGTCCATCACCACCACGCGGTCCGCCATTTCCAGCGCCTCGTCCTGATCGTGCGTGACAAAGATCGAGGTCAGCCCCATCTTGTGGTGCAGGTCGACCAGCCAGCGGCGCAAGTCCTTGCGCACCTTGGCGTCGAGCGCGCCAAACGGCTCATCCAGCAACAGCAGTTGCGGATTGATCGCCAGTGCGCGGGCCAGCGCGACGCGCTGGCGCTGGCCGCCGGACAACTGCGCCGGATAGCGGCTGCCCAGGCCCGGCAACTGGACCAGGCCAAGCAGTTCCTCGGCACGGTCGCGGATCGCGGCCTTGGACGGGCGATCCTTGCCCTTCTTCACGCTGAGGCCGAAGGCGATGTTTTCGGCCACGGTCATGTGCTTGAACAGCGCATAGCTCTGGAACACGAAGCCCACGCCGCGTTCGGCCACCGACCGCTCGGTCACGTCTTCGCCGTTGAAGAACACCTGGCCGGAATCCTGGAAATCAAGCCCGGCGATAATCCGTAGCAGGGTGGTCTTGCCCGAGCCCGACGGGCCGAGCAGGGCAATGAATTCGCCCGGCTTGATATGCAGGTCGATGTTATGCAGCGCCGGAAAATCGCCGAAGCGCTTTTGCAGGTTTTCGATCCGGATCAATGTTTTGCCCCCCCGTGGAGATCGAAGCGCCATTCCAGCACGGTCTTGGCTACCAGCGTCACCAGCGCAAGGCCGGCCAGCAGGGAGGCCACGGCGAAGGCACCGACGAAGTCATATTCGTTGTAGAGAATTTCGACATGGAGCGGCATCGTGTTGGTCTCGCCGCGGATATGCCCCGAGACGACCGAAACCGCACCGAATTCGCCCATCGCCCGCGCGTTGCACAGCAGCACGCCGTACAGCAGGCCCCAGCGGATGTTGGGCAGGGTCACGCGCCAGAAGGTCTGCCAGCCGTTCGCGCCCAGCGAAATCGCCGCTTCCTCATCGGCGCGGCCCTGCTCCATCATCACCGGGATAAGCTCACGCGCGACGAACGGGAAGGTGATGAACACCGTGGCCAGAATGATCCCCGGCACCGCGAAGATGATTTTCACCCCATGCGCCATCAGCCACGGGCCAATCAGGCCGTTGGCGCCGAACAGCAGCACGAAGATCAGCCCCGAGACGACCGGCGAGACCGACAGTGGCAGGTCGATCAGCGTCAGCAGGATCGACTTGCCACGGAACGTGAACTTGGTGATCGCCCATGCGGCGGCGACGCCGAACACCATGTTGAGCGGGACGCTGATCGCGGCGATCAGCAGGGTCAGCTTGATCGCGGACCATGCGTCGGGCGTGGTGATCGCGGCGGCAAACGCGCCGATCCCCTGCTTCAGCGCCTCGGAAAACACAGCGACCAGCGGCAGCAACAGGAAGAAGGCAAGGAACACCATCGCGCCGCCGATCAGCAGCGCCCGGGCGACCGGCCCTTCGCTGGTCGTGCGGCGGCTGGTCCGGCGGGCCTTCAGGCGCGTGGCCAATGCGGCGTTCATGATCCGAACCTCGCGCGGCTGGCTGCCTGCAGGACGTTGACCAGCAGCAGGATCGCAAAGCTGGCCAGCATCATCACCGTGGCGATCGCGGTGGCGCCGGCATAGGCATATTGTTCCAATTGCGTCACGATCAGCAGCGGGGCGATCTCGGTCTTGCCGGGCATGTTGCCCGAGATGAAGATCACCGAACCGTATTCCCCCACCCCGCGCGCGAAGGCCATGGCAAAGCCGGTCAGCAGCGCCGGGGCGATCGCCGGGAAGATCACGCGGTTGAAGGTCTGCAGCCGGGTTGCACCCAGCGTTGCGGCCACTTCCTCCACTTCCTTGCCGAGATCGGCCAGCACCGGTTCGACCGAGCGGACCACGAACGGCAATCCGATGAACACCAGCGCGATCACGATGCCGATCGGCGTGAACGCCACCTTGATCCCAAGCGGATCGAGGAATTGGCCGATCCACCCATTGGGCGCGTATAGCGCGGTAAGGGCGATGCCGGCGACTGCGGTGGGCAGTGCGAAGGGGAGGTCGACCAGTGCGCCGATCACGCGCTTGCCGGAAAATTCATACCGGACCAGCACCCAGGCGACCAGCAGGCCGAACACCGCGTTGACCGCGCCCGCCGCCGCCGCCGTGCCGAACGACAGGCGATAGGCCTCCAGCGCGCGGGGGGAAAACCCGACCCGGACGAATTCGGCCCAGCCCATCCCGGCGGACTTGAGGAAGACCGTGGCGATCGGGATCAGCACGATCAGCGTCAGCCAGCTGACGGTGAAGCCGAATGTCAGCGAAAAGCCCGGGAGAGCCGAACGCTGACGGCGCCCGGTCGCGCGGGGGGGAGCAGGGTTAACGGACATCTGCAGTGGTCTGCTCAATTGTCGTGGCTAAAATCGGGCAGCTTAGTTTTTGGTGGTGATCTGGTCAAACACGCCGCCGTCATCGAAGAACTGCTTCTGCGCCTTGGCCCAGCCGCCGAAATCCTGATCGACCGTGACCAGATTGACGTGCGGGAACTGTGCTTGGAACTGCGCCGCGACGTGCGGATCGCGCGGGCGGTAAAAGTTCCGCGCGATCGCGACCTGCGCTTCGGGGGTGTAGAGGTATTCGAGGTAGGCCTTGGCGACCGCCTCGGTGCCATGCTTTTTCGCATTGGCCGCGATCACCGCGACCGGCGGTTCGGCCAGGATCGACAGCGAGGGAATGATCACTTCGAAATTGCCCCCCCCGGATTTGGCCGCGCCCATCTTCTTCTGGGCGAGCAGGGCCTCGTTTTCCCACGAGATCAGCACGTCGCCGATGCCGCGTTCGACGAACGTGGTGGTGGCGCCGCGCGCCCCGCTGTCGAGTACCGGCACCTGTTTGAACAACTGGGTGACATAGCGTTTCGCGGCCTCGTCCGAGCCGCCGCCCGCCTTGCGGCCATAGGCCCAGGCCGCCAGGAAGTTCCAGCGCGCCCCGCCACCGGTCTTGGGATTGGGGGTGATAACCGCGACGCCCGGCTTCACCAGATCGCCCCAGTCATGAATGCCCTTGGGATTGCCCTTGCGGACCAGGAACACGATGGTCGATGTGTACGGCGCGGAATTGTCGGGCAGGGCCTTCTGCCAGCCGGTCGGGAGCAGGTTGGTCTTCCTCGAAATCGCGTCGATATCGTAGGCGAGGGCGAGGGTGGCGACATCGGCCTCCAGCCCGTCGATGATCGAGCGGCTCTGCTTACCCGAACCGCCATGGCTCATCCGGAACGAAATGGTCTGGCCGGTCTTTTTCTGCCAAACGGCGGCGAACCCGGGGTTGATCGCCTGGTACAGTTCGCGGGTGGGATCATAGCTGACGTTGGTCAGTTCGACCGAGTTGCCCGATTTCGCGCCCGAACACGCCGAAAGCGTGGCGGCAAGCGCCAGCGTGCCGGCAAGACACAGGCGCCGGCGGGGCTTGGAACGGGTCTCGCGGGTCATCAGGTGTCCTCCTCGTGATGTCGCACCGTTAATATCAACCAGATAGATAGACATTACATATATAGTGTGCCGGACTGAAGCGCAGCTATCGCGGCAG
>JANLUV010000258.1:0-4743 GCA_031363685.1 Alphaproteobacteria bacterium
AGGCTGTCGATGAAATCAAACAAGAAATTTCCCCGGCAGACGGCACCGAACCGGGGGTTATAACTTAGAAGGCTTTCGGTGATTTGGGTGCCCGATCATAGTGCTACAGCGAAGGCGTAGTGCTCATCATCGTCGAGCGCGGTGCACCATTCCTTCCCCTGATAGAGCGCGAAGGTGCAGCGAACGGGCCTTGCTCGTTGGGTCTGGTCTGGGTCCAGCTTTGCACGCTTTGGGCCGTAGGGTCAGGACCTGAATCTCGCTCGATCCACGCTTAGCCCCACCGAATTGGGCTCGATGGCCGGAAGGGCACTGGCGGTCATGGTGCTAGTCCAGGCGCAGCACCGTGAATTGACTAACCGTCCCGACACACGCATCTGGAGCGGCGTAGGCAACGAAAGAAGTTGACGGGTATGGGGTGTGTGAGGGCTGGTGTTTTTGCTGCCTGGGCGATGTTGGGGTTGATGCCCGGCATGGCACTGGCAAGTTCGCCCGATGGGCACGATGGCCCGGTCATGGCCCCGCCGGACAGTCCGCCTGATGCGGTTCAGTTAACGGTCCATGCAGCGATATTGAGTGATTATCGGTTTCGCGGCACGTCCTATTCGCTGGGAAAGCCGGTGGCGCAGGCGTCGCTGGTTGCGGCGCACGAAAGCGGGCTATTCGGCGGTGTGTTCGTCAGTTCGCTTGGCAACCATGATATTTACGGTGCGGTCGAGGTCGATCTGTTCGCCGGGTGGGCGAAGGCCATTACGCCTGCCATCACGGCCGAAGTGAGCCTGCTTTATTACTATTACCCTGATAGAAATCCGGCCTTTCCCAACACCAATTCATTTGAAACGGCGGTGCAGTTGACCGGCAAATTTGGTGCATTCAGCCCAAAGGTCGGCGTATGGTATGCGTGGAAGCAGGCCGCCCTTGGCGGCAGGGACAACCTGTACCTGTTCGGTGATCTGGTGTGGCAGGTGCCGGGCACCCCGCTTGAGGCTAAAGTGCACGGTGGTTACACTCACGGCGCCTATTCCATTTCTGCGAACCGGACCTCGGTCGACTGGTCGGCTGGGGTTGGTTTCCGGGCCGCTAAAAACATTCGGCTAGGCGTGGAATATGTCGGCATGGGCGGACCAGAAGTGAAACATCATACCGACGATACGATCGTTGCGAGCCTGTCGATAGATTTCTAGCCTCGCCGGCACTATTCCTTCCCGATACCCGGATCGGACAGCCGCGCGGCCGTTCTGCGCATACCTGTCCGGGCCATTCTTCAGGCGCGAGCAAGCGAGTTTTCATGCCATTGCGCGATTTCGACATTGCCGTTTTCCTGCGTGACTATTGGCAGAAGCGACCGCTGCTGATCCGCAATCCATGGCAGGACTGGGTCAATCCGCTCGATCCCGATGACCTTGCCGGGCTTGCCTGCGACGAAGATATGGAATCGCGCCTGATCACGCAGACAGGCGCGACGTGGGCGCTGGAGCATGGCCCGTTCCCCGAAGCGCGCTTCGGCCAGCCCGGCGCGGCGCCGTGGACGCTGCTGGTGCAGGCGGTCAATCATGCCGTGCCGGACGTGGCCGCGCTGATCGCGCCGTTCCGGTTCGTGCCGAACTGGCGGATTGATGACGTGATGGTCAGCTATGCGACCGATGGCGGCGGCGTCGGGCCGCATTTCGATCAGTATGATGTGTTCCTGATCCAGGGACTGGGCCAGCGGCGCTGGCAGGTTGGCGCGCGGTGCGACGCGTCCAGCGCGCTACTGCCGCATGGCGACCTGAGCTTGCTGGCGGGCTTCGAACCGACCGACGAATGGGTGCTGGAACCAGGCGACGTCTTGTATGTGCCGCCGGGCGTTGCGCACAATGGCGTGGCGGTTGGCGATGATTGCATGACCTATTCGATCGGGTTTCGCGCGCCGTCGCGCAGCGAGCTGATCGAGAACTGGTGCGACGACCTGCTCGAGCGCCTGCCGGACGATGATCGCTACGCCGATCCGGATCTGGCGGCGCAGGCCAATCCGGGCGAGATTTCGGCCGCCGCGCTGGACCGGCTGCACGCACTGGTAGCCGAACGGTTGCTCGACCGCGATGGCTTTGCCCGGTGGTTCGGGCAATATATCTCGACGCGCAAATATCCCGAGCTGGACTGGCAGCCGGACCAGCACGCCAGCGCCGCCGGGCTGCGTTCGATGCTACGTGGCGACGCAGCGTTGCAGCGCAATCCAGCCAGCCGGTTTGCCTTCATCCGCGCGGCCGACGGCGCGATCCAACTGTTCGTCGACGGCGCCGGGTTTACCTGCCGCGGTGACAGCGCGGTTGTGGCCGAATTGCTTTGCGCAAAGGATTGCATCACGCTGACACCGGAACTGACGCAATCGGACGAGGCCGTGGACCTGATCGTGCGGCTGTTCAACCAAGGCAGCGTGACGGTTGCCGACGACGACCGGGACGAGGATTAAACCTGAACCTCGCGCCATTCGCCCGGCGCGAGGCCGTCGATGGTCCAGTCGCCGATGCTCCAGCGCACCAGCCGCAGCGTTGGATAGCCGACTGCAGCCGTCATCCGCCGCACCTGCCGGTTGCGCCCTTCATGGATCGTCAGCCTGAGCCAGCTGTCCGCAACGGTCTTGCGAAATCGCACCGGCGGATCGCGCGGCCACAGCGCGGGCGGCGCGATCGCGGTGACTTGGGCCGGGCGGGTTGGCCCGTCCTTCAGTTCCACCCCGCGCCGCAGGGCCGCCAGCGCCGCCGCGTCCGGCTCCCCCTCGATTTGCACCAGATAGGTTTTCGGCAGCTTGAACCGGGGATCGGCGATCCGCGCCTGCAGGCGGCCATCGTCGGTGAGCAGCAGCAAGCCCTCGCTATCAAGGTCGAGCCGCCCGGCCGGATAGACGCCGGGCACAGGGATGAACCGCGACAATGTCGGGCGCGCCTCTCGGGTTGTGCTGCCATCGGTGAACTGGGTCAGCACACTGTAGGGTTTGTTGAACAGAATCAACCGCGACATTGGTCCGCCCCGCGCTCATCCACTTTCCCCGGCACCCGCACCGGGCTCAATAGCCCATCAGGCTCATCACTTCCTTGCGGCTGCGCGGATCGTCGAGGAAGCAGCCGAGCAGGCGGCTGGTCACCATGTTCACCCCCGGCGTGCGCACGCCGCGCCCGGTCATGCAGCCGTGCTGCGCCTCGATCACCACCGCCACGCCGTGGGGTTGCAGGTTGTCCCAGATGCACTGCGCGACTTCGGCGGTAAGCCGTTCCTGGATCTGCAGGCGCCGGGCATAGCCGTGCAGCACCCGGGCCAGCTTGGAAATGCCGACCACCCGGTCGCGCGGCATATAGGCGATTGCCGCCTTGCCGGTGATCGGCGCCATGTGGTGCTCGCAGTGTGACTGGAACGGGATGTCCTTGAGCAGGACGATCTCATCATAGCCGCCCACTTCCTCGAAAATGCGGCTGAGGTGGATCGCCGGATCGGCGGCATAGCCCTGGCAATATTCCTTCCACGCCCGCGCCACGCGCCGGGGCGTATCGATCAGCCCTTCGCGCGCCGGATCATCGCCCGACCAGCGGATCAACGTGCGGATCGCGTCCTGCACGGCATCGGGCACGATCACCTTGCCATCGGGTCCGCACTCTACGTCCAGATCTGCGTCGGATACGACCGTGCTGCTCATCGGTATTCCCTCCTCGTTTAGCGCGGTCGGCGCAATATGCCGCCAAGCCGGAACAGCCCGTTGCGACGGCGCATCGGCTCAAACAGTTCCCCGGGCCGTTCCGGATCGAGGAGCGCCGAATCAGCTAGGGCCTTTTCCGTGTCGTTCAAGGGACGCAGCACAAATGGCTCCAGCCGCTTGGGCCTGCGCGGCAGTGCATCGATCATCGCCGCCATCGAGCCGTGTTCCGCCAGCAGAGCCGGAACGGCCGCCGGATCAAGCCCGCAATGTTCGGCCAGCAGCCGGTGGCGCAAGCCTTGGATCGTCCGGCGCACTTCCGGCCGGTCGTTGGCGGGGCGGCGCGCGTCGATGAACACGTCGGCCTCGGTATCGAGCCCCATCGAGCGGTTGTTCATGTTGGCCGATCCGACACGCACGATCTCGTCATCCACAATAGTGAGCTTGGCGTGTACATAGATCGGCTTGGCGCCGGTATACGGCACAAAGACCCGAAACCGCCGCGCCCCGTCCTTTTCGGCGATGGCGTGCAGCAACCGCACCCGGGCGCCGTCCATCGCTGCCTGGGCCAGCCAGCCATCGGGGCTCAGCGCGCTAACCAGCAGCACCTCGGGCGGATCGGGGCGGGACAATCGCTCGGCCAGGGCCTCGGCCACCCGGCGCGAGGCGAAGTACTGGCTTTCCGCGTAGATCAAATGCCGCGCGGCGGCGATCTGCTCGGCGAACAGTTCCTCGTTTTCGCGGATTTCGGGGTAGCCGTTCCACGCCGCTGCGGTCCGCGCGATGCCGATCTCGACATCGCGGAACTCGGCATCGAGCCGGGGCGGCCAGGCGGTTTCGGCTTGCGGGAAACACGGCTCGATCGGCGGCCCGCCGGCCCGGCGCCACCGCTCGCGCCCCAATTCGCCCAGCGTGGCGGCAACGTCACCTTCCAGCATCATCGTGATATCGTGCCACGGGCCGTAATGCTTGCGGCCCGGCGTGCGGCGGCGAGGTTCGTGTTCGCGGTGCTCGGGGGTGTCCCAGCGATCGGTGGTCATGTCGATCCCGCCGCACACCGCAAAGCGATCGTCGATCAC
>JANLUV010000259.1:0-1775 GCA_031363685.1 Alphaproteobacteria bacterium
GACGTCGCGGGCGAAGCCTCGATCCAGATGAACATCCAGGAGCTCGGCACCGCCAGCCAGTATCGCCTGCCGGTCAAGGTGTTCATCCTCAACAACGAATACATGGGCATGGTCCGCCAGTGGCAGGAGCTGACTTACGAAAGCCGCTATTCGAACAGCTATTCCGACAGCCTGCCCGATTTCGTCAAGCTGGCCGAAGCCTATGGCTGGAAGGGCATCCGCATCGAGGCCGAGGACGACCTCGACGCGGGCATCCAGGCGATGCTCGACTATGACGGCCCGGTGATGGTAGATTGCCGCGTGTCGCAGCTCGCCAACTGTTATCCGATGATCCCCTCGGGCGCGGCGCATACTGAAATGATCCTTTACGGCGATGCCGTGGCCGGGACCATGGATGATGAAGCCAAGGCGCTGGTCTGAGAGAATGATGATGATGAAGATCAAGCAGGAAGCCGCCGAGCGGCACGTCCTTACCGTTATCGTCGATAACGAGGCGGGGATACTGGCCAAGATCGCCGGGCTGTTCACCGCGCGGGGCTATAACATCGACAGCCTGACCGTGGCCGACATCACCGAGAACCACCAGGTCAGCCGGATCACCATCGTCACGCACGGCCCGCCCGAGCAGATCGACCAGATCCACGCCCAGCTGGAACGGCTGGTGCCGGTCCACAAGGTGATCGACCTGACCGAACACGGGCCATACGTGGAGCGTGAACTGGCGCTGGTGAAAGTGGCCGGAACCGGCGACGCGCGGGTGGAAGCCTTGCGCATTGCCGACGTGTTCCGCGCCAAGGTGGTCGACACCACCACCGCCAGCTTCGTGTTCGAGTTGACCGGAGCGCCCGACAAGATCGACAACTTCGTCAGCCTGATGCGCGAGCTGGGACTGGTCGAAGTGGGCCGCACAGGGGTCGTGGGGATGACACGCGGGGCTTTGGCCGCGTAAAGGCGGCCTCACGAAATTCAGATAGCGATTTTCAACGACATATTCAGACCAGCGGTCCCCGTAAGCGTGGGGATGACAGACAAGAAAGCGGAATTGGACATGAAGGTTTATTACGACGCCGATGCCGACATCAACCTGATCACCGGCAAGAAGATCGCCATCGTCGGTTACGGTTCGCAGGGCCACGCCCATGCCCAGAACCTGCGCGACAGCGGCGTGAAGGACGTGGCGATCGCGTTGCGTCCGGGTTCGGCCACCGCCGCCAAGGCCGAAGGCGCCGGCTTCAAGGTGCTGTCGAACGCGGAAGCGGCCAAGTGGGCCGACATCATCATGGTGCTGGCGCCCGACGAGCTCCAGGCGGCGATCTGGGCCGACGATATCAAGGCCAACATCCGCCCGGGTGCGGCGCTGGCGTTTGCCCACGGCCTGAACATCCACTTCGGCCTGATCGAAGCCCCGGCTGATATCGACGTGATCATGATCGCGCCCAAGGGCCCGGGTCACACCGTGCGCAGCGAATACACGCGCGGCGGCGGCGTGCCGTGCCTGATCGCGATCGCGCAGGACGCCACCGGCAATGCCCATGACATCGCGCTGGCTTATGCCAGCGGCGTCGGCGGCGGCCGTTCGGGCATCATCGAGACCAACTTCAAGGAAGAGTGCGAAACCGACCTGTTCGGCGAGCAGGCCGTGCTGTGCGGCGGCGTGACTCACCTGATCCAGGCCGGGTTCGAAACGCTGGTCGAAGCCGGTTACGCCCCGGAAATGGCCTATTTTGAGTGCCTCCACGAGGTCAAGCTGATCGTCGATCTGATGTATGAGGGCG
>JANLUV010000264.1:0-1932 GCA_031363685.1 Alphaproteobacteria bacterium
GGGGCATCGTCGAACAACAGGTGCGCCTCGTCGAAGAAGAACACCAGCGTGGGCTTGTCCGGGTCACCGATTTCGGGCCGCGCCTCGAACAGTTCGGACAGCAGCCACAGCAGGAAGGTGGCGTACAGCTTGGGGCTTTGCATCAGCTGGTCGGCGGCAAGGATGTTGATGTAGCCGCGGCCCTGCTCGTCGGTCTTGATGATATCATTGATTTCGAACGCCGGCTCGCCGAAAAACCGGTCCGCGCCCTGACTTTCGAACGATAGCAACTGGCGCTGGATGGTGCCGACGCTGGCCTTGGTGACATTGCCGTACTTCGCCGCCAGTTCACTCGCATTCCGGGCCACCGCGATCAGCACTTGCTGCAGGTCGGCAAAATCGATCAGCAGCAGCGCGTTGTCATCGGCATAGCGGAACGCGATCGTCAGCACACCTTCCTGCGTCTCGTTGAGGCCCAGCAGCCGCGACAGCAGCAGCGGCCCCATTTCCGAGATCGTGGTGCGGATCGGGTGGCCCTTTTCGCCATAGATGTCCCAGAACACCGCCGGGTTGTCGCGATAGGCATAATCGGCGAGGCCCAGATCCTTCGCGCGCTGCTCCAGCACGGCGGCATGCTTGAAATCGTGGCTGCCCGGCATGCAGATGCCCGACAGATCGCCCTTCACGTCCGCCAGGAACACCGGCACCCCAGCGGCGGAGAACTGCTCCGCGATGGTCTGCAGCGTCACCGTCTTGCCGGTGCCGGTCGCCCCGGCGACAAGGCCGTGGCGGTTGGCCCGCGCCAGATGAAGGAACTGCCGCTCGCCATTCCCGCTAAGGCCCAGGAAGATATCGTCCATTGCAGTTACGCTCCATCCTGCGATCCGTTTGCCCCGCGCCAAGGCATAGGCAGCCACGCGCTTGCAGGCGAGAGGGTTTTTGCGCGTTTTGCATGCGTGGGTGAACCCCGCTAGAAGCGCGCGTCATGTCCGCACCGTTCGTTCTCCTTGATGATGCCCGACCAGACGTTGGCAGCCCCGGCGGCGGCCCCAGTCCAGCGCGGCTTTATCGCGTGCCGACCGAGATCGTGGTCGCGCGCCGGGCGGACGAAGTGCTACCCGCGCTGGCCCGGCTCGATGCGCTGCACCGCGCCGGGCATCACCTCGCCGGCCACATCGCCTATGAGGCCGGACTGGCGCTCGAACCGCGCCTCGCTCCGCGCGCACCCACACGCACCGGCGCGGCTGGCCCGCTGCTGTGGTTCGGCGTATTTTCCGGGTTTACGGAAATCCCCGCCGCCGAAATGCCCGCATGGCTGGCTGCCCACTCTGCCGGAGCGGCCAGCGTCGGCCCGCTCGACCCGGCGCTGTCCGCCGCCGCCTATGCCCGCGCCTTCGCCGCACTGCGCCGCGCGATCACGGCAGGCGATATCTATCAGGCCAACCTCACCTTCCCGCTGGTCGGCAGCTATCGCGGCGATCCGCTGGCGCTTTACGCCGCGCTGCGTCCGGCGGCAGCGGCGGGCTATGGCGGGGTGATCCACGACGGCTCGCACTGGCTGCTCAGCCTGTCACCCGAACTGTTCGTCGCGCTCAAGGGCGGCCAGACGGGCGGGGATGGGGGGCAGGCAACAGTCAAGCCGATGAAGGGCACCCGCCCGCGCCACGCCGATCCCGCCGCCGATGCCGAAGCGGCGCGTGACCTTGCCGGTGCGATCAAGGATCGCGCCGAAAACCTGATGATCGTGGACCTGATGCGCAACGACCTGGCGCGCGTGGCGCTGCCCGGCTCGGTCCGGGTCGAGGCGTCTTACGCGATCGAAAGCTACCCCACTGTCCACCAGATGGTCTCCACCGTCCGGGCCCGGTTGCTGCCGGGCCACGGCGCGCTGGATCTGCTGCGCGCGCTGTTCCCGTGCGGCTCGATCACCGGCGCGCCCAAGATCCGCGCGAT
>JANLUV010000276.1:0-4829 GCA_031363685.1 Alphaproteobacteria bacterium
CAGCGCCGCCGCGCCGCCCGCCAGCGCGTCGATCACGCGGTAGATGAACGCCGGGCCGGACCCGGCCAGCGCGGTAACCAGATCCATCTGCACCTCGCCCGCCAGCCATTCGGCCTGCCCCAGCGGCGCCATCAACCGGTCGGTCATGGCGCGCGCCTCGGCGGAAACTTCGCCGACCAGCCCGATCGGCGATTTGCCGAGTGCCGCAGCCAGGTTGGGCATGACCCGCACGATCCCGCCCGCAGCGGGGAAATGGCGGCGCAGCGTGGCAAGATCGACCCCCGCCAGGATCGAGAGCAGCAGCGTGCCCGGCTTCACCTGCGGCGCGATGCCCGGCACCGCCTCGGTCAGTTGCTGCGGCTTGAACCCCAGCAGCACGACATCGGCGGGCGTGCCCTCGCCCGGCAGTTCGCGCAGCAGAGTTACCCCGGCAGGCGGCGTGGCCAGGTAGGGGTCGACCACCGTGAAGCTTTCCGGGGCGATCCCGCCTGCCAGCCAGCCCGCCAGCATTGCGCCGCCCATGTTGCCGCACCCGAACTGGAGAATATGCAAGATCGTGCTCCGCTAACTCCCCGCCCGCGTGCGGGAGGGGCTGGGGGGGGTGGGCCTGCAGCGTTGAGAAGCCAATGACCCTGTGCGGGTCACTACCCACCCCTGCCCCCTCCCGCAAGCGGGCGGGGAATGCGGCGACGCTATCAACCTTCGTCATCCCCGCGCCCCACTGGCTGGAAGCTGGTGTGGCCTTCAGGCCTCGCCCGCCGCGTCGACCAGCGCGCTGGCCAGTGCTTCGGCGGGTGACTTGTCGCCCCACAGGATGAACTGGAACGCCGGGTAAAACCGGTCGCACTCGTCAACCGCGGCCTCGACCGCAGTCTGCGCCTGGGCGATGCTGAGCAGGCCGTCGTCGCCGAGCATCAGCGCGTGGCGATAGAGCAGGACCATGCCGTTCGACCAGACATCGAAATGGCCCAGCCACATCTGCTCGTTAACCAGCGCCAGCACCTCGAACATCTGGCCGCGCTTGTCATCGGGGATGCGGATGTCGGGCAGGCAGAGCAATTGCAGGACGTGGTCCTCGCGCCGCCAGATGCCGCGCAACTGGTACGTCGCCCAACTGCCCTGCACTTCCACCGTGATCTCGTCATCGCCGGCGAACTCATAGGGCCAGCCCCGCGCCTCGAACAGCGACGCAAGCATGTCGACAGGGGCGGCATCGTCGTCGCGATCCATGTCGTGTTGGCCGGTCCTCACAAATACTCCTCTCGAGGCAAGGACCGCTGGATGCTTCGCCGATGGGGCAAGACACAATCCGGCGGGGCTGCGCGGTTGCGCAAAACTCGACAAGGCTGTTTACAAGGTGTGGAAAAGCCCGGGATAACGCCGGCCGGCGCGCCGCGAAGCCCGGACGGCCGGTTATCGCGCCGGAAGATCATCGATGACCTGGCCCGCCGGGCTGGTCCATACGAACGCGTCGAGCCCGGCTTTCTTCAGTTTGGCGAGATAGGCATTGGCCGCCGCCACGGTCGCGAACGGGCCGGTCAGGAGGCGATTGGTCCGGCCCCAGTCCGAGATCGCCGCGCCCTTGCTGCGGAACAGTTCCGGATCGTCCTTGACCAGCCCGCGCCAGGTAAAGCCCAGCGCCGAAGTGCTGCGCCCAGTGCCGACTTGCACCCAGATCCGGCTTGGATGCGCGGGCTTGGGCGGTTCGGGCGGCTTGGTCCGGGCCGGCGCGATCTTGCGGATATCGACTGCGCCCGGCGCGGGCGCGGCCGGACCTTGCGGCAAGGTAAAATCGGCAAAGGCATCGGAAACGCGGCGCGGCCGGGGTGCGGGTGCCGGTGGTTGCGGCGTCGGCTTCGGGTTCGGCGCGGGCTGAACCACGGGCTGCGGCGCCGGTGCCGTGGGCGCAACCACCGTCGTCCGCACCGGAGCAAGAGCAGGTGTGGCTGGGGATGGGGCCGGAGCCGGAACGCGCGACAGGTCAAACCTGGCAGTCGGGTGGGCGGCGGTTCCCGGCGTCAGCGAAAAGCCCGGCTGGGGCGCGGCAGCAGTTGCACGCGGGGCCGCAGCCTGGGGTGCCGGTGGCGGCGGCGTCAGAATTGCGACACGAACCGGCGGCAGCACCGGGCGCGGCGCGGGCGCGGCGACCGGCCGCGCCGTCTGCGGGGTCACCACCAGCGGCGGGGCGGCGGTCATCGCGCGGCGCGGCATCGGTTCGGGCGGCGGCGCGCTGCGGGGCGGCTGGACCGCCAACGTGATCGTTGGCGGCGCGAGAGGACTTGCCGCCGCCTCGCCCTGACGGCGCCGGTTATCGCGCGAATCGCGCCGCGCCTTGCCCCGCCCCAACGGTTCGCCGCTGGGGACGAGCGCCACATCGGCACTGGCGACGCGCCTCGGAGGTGCGTAAAGCGCGACGCGCGGATCGTCGCGGCCGATCTCGGCGGCGCGCGGAAACCGCCCGAAATTGGCGGCGGCGGCCTGCTGCGCCGGGGTCAGCTTGACCAGATAGCGCAGATAGGGCGCGATCCCGTTGGCCAGGTCGGCCGGCATCGACTGGTTGGCGATCGCGACAGCTTCTTCCGGCTTGCCCAGAATACCCAGCGCAAAGGCGCGGGTGCGCCAGGCGGCCTTGTCCTGCCGCTGCAACAAGGGCGACAGGGTCGCCTCCATGCCCGCGCGGTCACCGGCAATCGCCTGGCTCAGTGCCAGCCGCCGCACCGTCTCGTCATTGCCGGCCACGGCCAGTGCCTGACGGTAATAGCGCTGCGCGGTCACCGTGTCGCCGACCAGGTCATAGGCCAGCCCCCGGTCCGACGCGAGCATCGGGTCCATCCCGCCGGCCCGATCGGCCTCGGCGAACAGGGGAATCGCATCGTAGGGGTTCTCGCTGCGCACCAGTGCCCCGGCCAGCCCCGCCTTGACCCGGGCGTTGTTGGGCGAAAGCTGGTCGGCGCGGGCGAAAAAGCCGATCGCAGCATCGACATCGCCCATCAGCAGCGCCGCGGTGCCGGCATCGATCAGCGCCGCCAGATCACGCGGATCGCGGCCCAGCCGGGTGAGCGCCCCATTGAGCGCCTGGCTGGCGCCGCCCGGAGCGGGCTGGACCACCGGCTGCGCGCCGACCGGGGCCAGCGGCGCCAGCGCGAAACATAGCAGCGCGCAGGACGTCAGGATGGCAAGCGGCCGGACGCCGCGCGTCACGACCTGTCCCGCCACGCTTTTCCGCCGCTGCCGGGGCCGGTGCGCCATCGCTGCCATCATCCCTTTGCCGCCGCCCGCCAGTTTGAACAACCACTCGGCTTGAATCACCTTCAAGCTGGCGCATGCGCGGAGTCTTATTAACCATGACCGAACCGCCACGCCAGCAACGTGCCGACACCCGGGTCATGCTGCCAGATAACGTCCAGCCAGCCCGCCTAGGGCCATAGCGATACTGGGGGGGGCTATGGCGACTACTGGTTGTTCTGCCGCCCCAGGAAGCGCGGGATCGACAGCGACGGACCATCGCCGTCATCGTCGCCTTCATCCTCGTCGCGCAGGGTCTTGCCGCCGCCGCGAGACAGGTTGGCCATCCGCTCGAACAGCGTGCTACCCCCGCCCGACAGGCGCGGCATGCGTTCCGGCTCGGGGGCGGGCTGGACCAGCGAACGACGGCGGTTCGCAAGCGGCGATATCGGCGCATCGTCCGCCGCAAGACGGCTGGCGTCGAGCAGCAGTTCGTCCGAGCCGGGCTCGTCCTCCACCGGCTCCGCTGCGTCCGCTACGCTGGCTTCGGGTTCGGCAACGGCATCAAGCTGCAGTTCGAGCGGCTCACCCTCGTTCGACGGCTCCGGCTCCAGCCCGGTTGGCGCGGCTGGCGCATCCGGGGTTGCCTGGGGCGCGACGGCGACCGGCTCTGCCGCAACCGGCGGGGCGAACGGCGCCGGCGCTTCGGGCTCGCTGCGCACGCCGCCCGGACGGGCCAGACCGCGTGAACCGCCCACCGGGTAAGCGCTGCCACGGCTGATTTCATGCACCTGTTCGGGCGTCTGCTCGATTCCGGTGGCAACCACCGAGACGCGGATCTTGCCTTGCAGGTCCGGATTGAATGCCGAACCCCAGATGATGTTGGCGTTGGGATCGACCAGGTCGCGAATGTGGTTGGCCGCCTCGTCGACTTCGAGCAACTTCATGTCATCGCCGCCGATGATCGAGATAATCACGCCCTTGGCGCCCTGCATCGAGACGCCGTCAAGCAGCGGGTTCGAAATCGCCCGTTCCGCAGCTTCGAGCGCGCGATTTTCGCCAGCTGCTTCGCCGGTGCCCATCATCGCCTTGCCCATTTCGCCCATCACCGAGCGGACGTCGGCAAAGTCAAGGTTGATCAGGCCCGGCATGACCATCAGGTCGGTGATCGAACGCACGCCCTGCTGCAGCACTTCGTCGGCCAGCTGGAATGCTTCCTTGAAGGTGGTTTCCGCCTTGGCGACCAGGAACAGGTTCTGGTTCGGGATCACGATCAGCGTATCGACGTGCTTCTGCAGTTCCTCGATTCCCGCATCGGCCGAGCGCATCCGCCGCGTGCCTTCGAACAGGAACGGCTTGGTCACGACGCCAACCGTCAGCACGCCCTTGTCGCGCGCGGCCTTGGCGATGACCGGCGCGGCGCCGGTGCCGGTGCCGCCGCCCATCCCGGCGGCGATGAAGCACATGTGGACCCCGTCGAGCGCGCGCTCGATCTCGGCAATGGTTTCTTCTGCCGCCGCCCGGCCCACTTCCGGCCGCGAACCGGCGCCAAGCCCCTGGGTGATATCGGGACCCAGCTGGATCCGGTGATCGGCGATCGAATT
>JANLUV010000293.1:0-1741 GCA_031363685.1 Alphaproteobacteria bacterium
CAGCGGGCGGATCGCCGGCCCGTTGCGACGGCCCTTGGCCGAGCCCGGCAAAGAGGGAAGCTCGATGTCAGACGGACAGTCGAACTGATCAACTGCATACCGCCGCTCGAGTTGCCTTACGTTCAACATGATGCCCCATCCGTGTTGAAACATACTCATCCGATCTCCCGGCCATACCGGCCGGTTCGAACGCGCTCTGTTTCTTAACGCTACCGCTGCTGCAATGCGGGGTAAACACGCAGTGTTGCGTAAATTTTACATCAAGCGCCGTTTTGGAAGCAATCTGCTCCTTGCGGGACATAGGATGCACAAAGGACACAGAGATTTGCGATCCGGCAACCATATGCGGTTGATCCGCTATGGCACAAAAGTCTGCCCACCGAACCGGTGGCCGAGTCGCAGAAATGCCGCAATGCATTACAAATTAAAGATTTTTACGTATTTTATCCGAATCTTCGCGGGTAACGCAGCCGTAGCCGCCCGATCAGAACGTCCGTTCGGGAATCCGGATCGTATCGCCCGGCTGCACTGCGGTTGCACTGGACAGCCGCACCGCACGCTCGCTCGTGTCATTCTCGCCGCGGACATAGGCGTACTTCTGATTCGCCCGATACGTGAATCCGCCAGCCTTCGCGACCAGCGCGTAAACGCTCATCCGCTCACCGAACGGGAATTCGCCGGGCTTCTGCACTTCGCCGAGGATGTAGACCGGGCGGAAATTGACCATCTCCACCGAGACCTGCGGGTTCTTCATGAACTCGCTGCCGAGGCGGCGCTGCAGTTCGGCATTGAATTCGGCCAGGGTCTTGCCTGCGGCGGTGACATTGCCGAGCAGCGGGAAGGATATCTCGCCAGCGGAATTGACCGTGAATTCACCCGTAAGCCGGTCTTCCCCGTACGTCGTGACCTTGACGCGGTCTCCCGCCCCGATCCGGTATTGGAATGCCGCGATCGACGCCCGCTCGGTCAGGTTGCCGGGCGTACAGGCGCCAACGGCGAGCAGGCCCGGCAGCAGGACTGCAGACAGCAACGTCGAAACGAGCAACGGACGAATCATCTGGCGCATCATCGTTAAGGAATCCCCGGCTGGTGCCCGCGCATTGCGGCTATCAGCTGGCGCAATATGACGCGCATGTGGCATTTCCTTTACGAACTACCGCGATTTCGGAACAAATACTCGGAATTGTCACTTAGGTGCGCAAACGGGGGGCATGACTGCGGCGCGCAAATCAGGACTTTTCCGGGCTCTAACGGGCGGGATTGCCGTCGCCGGAATAGTCCTGTCCGCCGCACCCGCAGCCCATGCCGGAACCATCCCCCAACCTGCGATGGCTGGCCTGGTGGGGATTGCCGCAGCGACTCAGCACAACCGTGAACGCGCTTTGCGCTGCATGACTTATGCGATCGCCTACGAAGCCGGGCGCGAACCCAGCGCCGGTCAGCATGCCGTGGGCGAAGTGATCCTCAACCGGATGCGCCACCCGGCCTATCCCAAAAGCGTGTGCGGCGTGGTGTTCCAGGGTTCCGCCCGGCGTACCGGGTGCCAGTTCACGTTCACCTGCGACGGCGCGCTGCGCCGCGTTCTGCCGGGCCGGATCATGCTGGCCGCGCGCGAAATCGCCCGGCAGGTCCTCGATGGCGAGGCCGCGGCGCAGATCGGCGGCGCGACGCATTATCACGCCAATTACGTCGCGCCATACTGGGCGCCGACGCTGATGCGCGTCGGGCAGGTAGGCGCCCA
>JANLUV010000298.1:0-2884 GCA_031363685.1 Alphaproteobacteria bacterium
ATCAAGCTGGGCCGCATCGGCTCGGTCGAGGATCTGATGGGCGCGATCCTCTTGCTCGCTTCAGACGCGTCGGGGTTGATGACAGGAACGAGCATCGTCGTCGATGGCGGTTGGACAGCCGATTAGGTAAAGGTGCGGAAGCCTCCCAGCACCGTCGCGCGTGCCCTTGCCGTCGATCGTGCGGATGGATGCCAGCAGTTCAATGTCGGTAAAAGGTAGCCATCGAGCAATCAATTCAGATGTCTACGGACACCGTTGGACCAGCGGCTGGAGCGGGTAGCGGGAATCGAACCCGCATAGCCAGCTTGGAAGGCTGGTGCTTTACCACTAAGCTATACCCGCGTGTTCAAGCCGGCGGCCTGAAATGGCGGCCCGGGAGCCGTTGCATCCGGGCGTGGTGATGCCGATTGCCACTTTGATGCGGGGTTCGTCAAGGGAGGTGGCACCGCATCCGCGCGCCGCGCGCGATCAGTGGCCCGGAAAATCCATCAGTGCCTGTACCGTGACGCCTGCGCCGCGCAGTCGCCCGGCGCCGTGAAGATCGGGCAGGTCGATCACGAACAGCGCATGGTCGATCCGCGCACCGGCCTGGCGCAGCAGTTCGGTGGCGGCGAGCGCGGTGCCGCCGGTGGCGATCAGATCATCGATGATGACCACCGTCTGGCCCGGCCGGATCGCGCCGGGATCGATTTCAAGCCGGTCGCGCCCGTATTCAAGCGCGTAGTCGATCCCGATGGTCGCGACCGGCAGCTTGCCGGGCTTGCGCACCGGCACGAAGCCGAGGCCGAGCCGGGCGGCGACGGCTGCCCCGAAGATGAAGCCGCGCGCTTCCATCCCGGCGATGACCTGCGCTCCCGCTGCGGCGGCGCGCGCGGCGAGATGATCAACGCAGGCGGCGAAGCCTTCGCCGTGGCTGATCAGCGTGGTGATGTCGCGAAACAGGATCCCGGGTGCCGGGAAATCCGGGACGACGCGGACGAGCGCCTTGAGCGTTTCCGGCGCCATCAGCGCTTGCGGCGTGGACAGTTCTGCGGAGGTCATGGGCGAATTCCTGCGTCAGGCGTTGCGGGGCGCGGCCGGGCGGGGGTCCGGAACACAAAAGCCCCCCGCATCGGCGATGCGAGGGACCGTTGATCGCATTACCGACGGGCGGAGGAAAGGCTCAGTGGCCTTTCTTCTCCGCCCAGATATTGCGGTAGGCCATGTACGCCAGGATCGTGGCGAACAGCAGGAACCCGAGCACCGCCCAGCCGGTCTGCTTGCGCTTGTCCAGCTTGGGTTCGGCGGTCCAGATCAGGAATGCCGAAACGTCCTGCGACATCTGATCGACGGTAGCCTTGGTGCCGTCGGAATAGGTCACCTGGTCATCCGCAGTCAGCGGCGCCGGCATCGCGAGGTTGAGGTTAGCGAAATACGGATTGTAGTGCAGGCCTGCCGGGGTCTTCGCATCGGGGAATTCCTTCAGGAGTTCCGCCGGCTGCGGCTGGTAGCCGGTGAGCAGCGAATAGACGTAGGCCGGGCCTTCATGCCGCGCCTTGGTGATCAGCGAAAGATCCGGCGGGTTGCCCTGGCCGCCATAGGCAACCGGCGGGAAGTAGTCGGTCACAAGACCCGCGTGGCTTTTCAGTTCGCCAGTCATGGAATTGTAGGCCGGGATCTGGAAGCCCTTGGCGATCGCCTTCACTTCATCGTCGTTGTAGCCGATCGCCTTCAGATCGCGGAAGGCGACGTGGCGCAGCGCATGGCAGTTGGCGCAGACTTCCTTGTAAACCTTGAAGCCGCGCTGAAGCTGCTGATTGTCGAACTTGCCGAACACGCCGTCCGACGCGAAGGCGACTTCCTTTGGGTGCTTGTGGAACTCATGCTCGACCGTGGCATGCGGCGGTTCGCTGATATAGGCGACCGCGCCGTTGCCTAACGACCAGAGCAGGGCCATCGAGAAGAACAGCCCGACGAGGATCGAGAGAATGCGGATCATGGGTCTTTCTCTTTCCGTCTCGCTGGAGGTCAGGCCGCAGCCGGCGCCAGCGTGGCTGTCCCGTCGTGGCCGAGCACGCTTTCCGTGATCGAAAAGGGCAGCGGGTCGGGCCGTTCGATCGCCGAAACGATCGGCAGGATGATCAGGAAGTGCGCGAAGTAGTAGATCGACGCGATCTGGCTGATCATGACGAAGGGTTCGGCCGCCGGGGCGCCGCCGCAATAGCCCAGGACGATCACGTCGATCACCAGCAGCCAGTAGAACTTGCGGAACGTCGGGCGGAAGTGGCCCGAGCGGACCGGCGAACGATCGTGCCACGGCAGGAAGAACCACACCAGAATCGCGCTGAACATGGCAAGCACGCCCAACAACTTAGCCGGGATCATGAAAAAGTCCGACGTGAAGGCGCGCAGGATCGCGTAGAACGGCCAGAAGTACCATTCGGGCACGATGTGCGCCGGGGTGCTCATCGGGTTGGCCGGAATGTAGTTGTCCGGGTGGCCAAGCGCGTTGGGGAAGAAAAACAGCATCGCGCAGTAGCCGATCAGGAACACGCCCAGCCCGAAGCCGTCCTTCGCGGTGTAGTACGGGTGGAACGGAACGGTATCGCTTTCGGTCTTCACTTCGACGCCGGTGGGGTTCGACGAACCGGGGATGTGCAGCGCCCAGATGTGGAGGATGACCACCGCGGCGATCACGAACGGCAGCAGGAAGTGGAGCGAGAAGAAGCGGTTGAGCGCGGCGTTATCGGGCGCGAAACCGCCGAGCAGCCACTGTTGCAGCGGCTCGCCGATCAGGGGAATCGCGCTCAACCGCTTCTTCTCGCTCCACTTCCTGCTGCCGTTCGTGATCGCGGGGGTTATCATCCTCCACATCTGGGCGTTGCACATCCCCGGCTCGTCCAAC
>JANLUV010000342.1:0-5284 GCA_031363685.1 Alphaproteobacteria bacterium
CCTCCCGCGAGCGGGAGGGGCTGGGGGTGGGCATCTTCCCTTCCCCCGTTACTTCCCCTTCCCCCGTTCGAACGCATTCTTCGTCTTCAGGCTGGGGTCTTCCGCCCACGGCTCATCCGGCCAGCGGTGGCGCGGATAGCGGCCCTTCATGTCCTTCACCACATCGCGCCACGATCCGCGCCAGAAGCCTGGCAAGTCGCGCGTGGTCTGGATCGGGCGGCCCGGCGGCGAGGTCAGCTTGAGCAGCAGCGGCAGCGCCGGCTGGCCATACGTCGGATGCCGGTCCAGCCCGAACAGCGCCTGCACCCGCACTTCCACCGAAGGCCCGCCCGGGTCGGCATAGTCGATCTCGTGGCTGGTCCCGGCCGGGCTGCGGAACTGCGCCGGGGCCAGCCGCTCCAACTGCGCCCGCGCGCCATGGTCCAGCCGCGCCAGCAGCGCATTGTGCAGCGCCCCCTTGTCCAGCGCATCCAGCCGCCGCACCAGCAGCGGCAACAACCAGTCATCGATTTCCGCCAGCAAGGCATCCTCTGCCAGTCCCACCAGCCCCGCGTGCACACCACGCACCAGCAAGGCCCGGCTCGCGTCCGACAGCGGCAACAAGCCCAACCCGTCCTCGCGCACCTTGTCCGCCAGAAACCGGGCCATGGCTGCAGCATCGGGCGCGGGATCGCTACCCCGCGCCAGCACGATCGCGCCCAGCCGCTGTTCCAGCAACGCCTCGACCCGGCGCTCCTCCGCCACCCAGCGCAAGGTACTGCGGCGCTCGATCCGGTGCGCCAGCCAGCGCTGCACCTCGGCCTCGTTCAGCGCCACCGCGCCGGTGATCCGCGCCCCCCTGGCATCGCCCTGCGCCTCGCCCACCGCCAGCCATTCCGCACGGATCAGCGATGATGCGGGATCAAGCCGCAGCCCCCGCCCACCTGCGGTAAGCCATTGTTCCCCGGCGGAATCCCGCCGCCGCGCCACCATGTCCGGAAACCCCTCCGCCAGGATCGCACCCAGCGGCGGGGTATCCCCGCCCGATCCTCGAACCTGGCCCTTAACCTGTTTCGTCCAGCGCCCCGCCAGTTGCCGCGACGCCTCCGCCCGGGCAGATCGGTCCCGCCGCCAGCTTTCCAGCCGATGCTGCAGATCATCGCCGCGCCCGCCCAGCCCGCGTTCCTGCAGCAACAGCGCCAATTGTGCAGCATCGGTTGCCCCGCCATGCTGCGCCGCATGCAGCAGCATATGCGCCAGCCGCGGCTCCAGCGGCAGCAGCGCCATGGCATTGCCATGTTGTGTGATCCGCCCGTCGGCATCCAGCGCACCCAGCGCTTGCAACAGCCCGCCCGCCGCGGCCATCGCCGCAGCGGGCGGCGGATCGAGCCACGCCATCGCCGCCGGATCGCCCGCCCCCCAGCGCGCCAACGTCAGCGCCAGCGGAGCAAGATCCGCCACCAGCATTTCCGGCGGATCAAACGGCGCCCGCCCGGCGTGCCCGGCTTCCTCCCACAACCGGTACACCACCCCCGGCCCCTGCCGCGCGGCGCGGCCCGCGCGCTGCGCCGCTGCTGCCTGACTGGCGCGGTGGGTGACCAGCCGCGTCACCCCCGCCGCCTTGTCGAATTCCGCCCGGCGCGACAGCCCGGCATCGACCACCACCGCAACCCCGTCCAGCGTCAGCGATGTTTCCGCGATCGCCGTCGCCAGCACGATCCGCCGCCGCCCGGCCGAATCGCGCCGGATCGCCGCGCGCTGCGCCGCCGGATCGCACTGCCCGTGCAGCGGCAGCACCAGCGCATCGGGCAGCCGCTCCGCCAGCCGCTCGCGCGTCCGCTCGATCTCGCCCACGCCCGGCAGGAAGGCCAGAATATCGCCCGCCTCCTCGCGCCACGCGGTCAGGATCGCAGACGCCATCGCCTCGTCCAGCCGCACTTCCGGCCGCCCGCCCAGCCAGCGAAAGCCAAGCGGATGGGCCTTGCCCGCGCTTTCGATGATCGGCGCATCCCCCAGCAACGCCGCAAACCGCGCGCCATCGATCGTGGCGCTCATCACCACCAGCCGCAAATCCGCGCGCAGTACCGCCGCGCTCTCGATCGCCAGTGCCAGCCCCAGATCGCTGTCCAGATGCCGTTCATGCGCCTCGTCGAACAGCACGGCGGAAACCCCGGCCAGGTCCGGATCCTTCAGGATCGTTGCGACAAAGATCGCCTCGGTCATCACCAGCACCCGCGTCCGCCCGGACCGCTTGCTGTCGAGCCGGGTGAGGTAGCCGATCGTCTCGCCCGGCTGCTCACCCAGCAGGTCCGCCATCCGCTCGGCCGCAGCGCGCGCAGCGACCCGGCGCGGGGACAGCAGGATCACTGTGCCGGAACACCACGGTTCACTCAGCAGCGCCAGCGCCACACTCGTGGTCTTGCCAGCGCCAGGCGGGGCGATCAGCACGGCGGCAGTCTGCGCGCGCAACGCGTGCAATAGCTCGGGCAGGACGACATGGATCGGCAGTTGCGGCGCTGTCATCGCACCACTGTCGCGCCACGCGCGCTCAATACCGCCGCGCCACCGCAAATTCCGCCGCCTCGGCCATCGCCGCCCGCGCCGGGCAGGCCGGAAACCCGGCAATCGCGTCGATCGCGCGGTGGGCAAAGTGGCGCGCCCGTTCGCGCGTCGCCGAAACCGTGTCGTGCTTCGCGATCAGCGCAACCGCATGGGCCAGGTCTTCATCCTCGGCGCGGAAACCGGCGATGGCGTCCTGCCAGAACCGCCGCTCCTCGTCAGTGCCGCGCGCATAGGCGAGGATCACCGGCAGGGTCATCTTGCCCTCGCGGAAATCATCACCCTTGCCTTTGCCCATTTCCGAGCTTTCCGAATCGTAATCGATCGCATCGTCCACCAGCTGGAACGCGATGCCCAGATTGCGGCCAAAAACTTCGAGCGCCAGTTCGTCCGCCTCGCTGCGCTCCGCCACCACCGCGCCGATCCGCGTCGCGGCGGCAAACAGCGCCGCCGTCTTGGCACCGATGATCCCGAGATAACGCTCCTCGCTCGTCTCGATCTTGCGCTGCGCGGTGAGCTGGTCAACCTCGCCCTCGACAATCACCGACGAAGCGCTGGACAGGATGCGCAGCACCTTCAGGCTGCCGTCCACGACCATCAGCTCGAACGATCTTGAAAACACGAAATCGCCGACCAGCACCGTGGCCGGATTGCCATAAACGATATTGGCGGTTTCCTTGCCCCGGCGCAGGTCCGATCCATCGACCACGTCATCGTGCAGCAGCGTCGCGGTGTGGATGAATTCCACGGCAGCGGCCAGCCGGTGGTGGCGCGCGCCCTGATAATCGCACAGCGCCGCCCCGGCAATCGTCAACATCGGCCGCAGCCGCTTGCCCCCGCCTGAAATCAGGTGCCCGGCCAGCGCCGGGATCAGCGGGATCTCGCTTTGCATCCGGTCGAGAATGATCGCGTTGACGCTGTTCATCCCCGCCGCGGTGATCGCCAGCAGGGGCGCCAGCGACGGTTCGGGCGCCCGGGGGCGGAGGGGAATGACGTCAGCGCTCATCGGGCAGCCCCTTGGGGGTTGAAGGTACGTAAGGCAAGCGTGGAATCATGTCCGTTCCCGTGCTAGCGGCCACATCCGATGGCACAGGACAACAACGCATCGGCCCCCGTACCGGCACCCGACCCGGCCCAGGATTCGGCATTGGCGAGTTTTCGCGCCAGCATCGATAATATCGATGCTGCGCTGATCCACATGCTCGCCGAACGGTTCCGGATTACCAAGGCGGTCGGCGCCTACAAAGCAGAGCACGATCTGCCCCCGTCCGACCCGAGCCGCGAGCACAGCCAGATCGCCCGCCTGCGCAAACTGGCCGAAGACGCCCACCTCGATCCCGATTTCGGCGAAAAGTTCATCCGCTTCATCATCGAGGAAGTGATCCGCCACCACGAACGGGCCAAGAACGGGGGCTGATACCCCCCTACCCCACCGCCCTCGGCAGCTGCAGCCTGACCAGCAGCCCGCCCAGGTCCTCGCTCTCGCCCAGTTCCACCGCGCCGCCATAGATCTCCGCCACGTCGCGCACGATTGCCAGCCCCAGCCCGGTCCCGGGCTTGCCGGTATCCAGCCGCGCGCCGCGATCGAAAATGCGGGTGCGTTCAGCGGCGGGGATACCCGTGCCGTCATCCTCCACCCAGATCTCGCACCACTGCGGATCCGCAGGCATGGTATCAACCGTAACGAACACCGAACCGCCGCCATACTTGACCGCGTTCTCGATCAGGTTGCCCAGGATCTCGTCCAGATCCTGCCGCTCGATCTGCACCGCCGCGTCGCGGTTGCCGTCCAGATCGAAGCGCGCCTGATCGTAAAGCCGGGTAACCGCGCGCAGCACCGCCTCCACGCTTTCCCACACACTCGCGCGGGACAGGCCGACCGCGCGGCGCCCCACCGCGCGGGCGCGCGCCAAATGGTGGTCAACCTGCCGGCGCATCACCGCTGCCTCGCGGATCACGGTATCGGCCAGGTCCGGCGCCTTGGCGGTGGCGGCGTTCATCACCACGGTCAGCGGGGTTTTCAGCGCGTGCGCCAGGTTGCCCGCATGGGTGCGCGCTTCCTCGGCCTGCCGTTCGGTGTGGGCGAGCAGCCCGTTGATCTCCTCCACCAGCGGCTGGACTTCCAGCGGCAGCGGATCGATCACGCGGTTGGTCCCGGTGCTGCGCATCTTCTGGATCGCGAGCCGCACCCGCCGCAGCGGGCCAAGTCCGTACCACGTCTGCAGCCCCGCCATCAGGGACAGCCCCGCGCCCAGCGCGATGAAGCTCCACACCAGGATCAGCCGGATCCGCTTGATCTGGCCGTCCACTTCCTGCCGGCTGGCGGCAACCACGAACCACCACTTGGTGTCGCTGCCCGGCAGGATGATCGACCGTTCCATCACCCGCAGCGGCTCGTCCTGAAACTGGGCGCTGTCATAGACGTGCGGCGCGGTGTCGAAATGGTCGGCGTGGATCTTGAACGTGCGGTCCCATAGCGACCGCGAAGCGAAATCCTCGTGCCCCTTGCCGCTGATCTGCCAGTACAGGCCCGAATTCGGCTCAAGGAACCGCTGGTCGCCCAGCGGGCGGTTGAAGAACACCTCGCCATCCGGGCCGATCTCGGCCGAGCCGACCGCTGCGGTCAGCATGTAGCCCAGTTGCTCGTCGAAATTGCGGGTGACCAGCGAAGTCAGCGTCCGGTCCAGCGCCAGCCCGCCGCCCAGCAGCAGGATGGTGATCCACCCCGCCGCGATCAGCATCATCC
>JANLUV010000483.1:0-9007 GCA_031363685.1 Alphaproteobacteria bacterium
GCGCCTTGCGCGTCGCCGCGATCGGTTCGTCGAGCATGATCACCGGATCACCGCCGGTGACGGTCATGTTCACGATCCGCGCGATCGGGGTCAGCCCGTACTGCTTGAGCGCCTGTTCGCTGACGACCAGCACGCCGCTCGCGCCGTCGCAGATCTGGCTGGCATTGGCAGCCGAGAGCACCCCGCCTTCCTGCAGCAGCTTGACCGAGCCGATGCTTTCCAGCGTGGCATCATAGCGGATGCCCTCGTCGCGGGTGTGCAGCCCGCCTGCGACCGCCAGCGGCACGATTTCGGTGTTGAACGCGCCGGCTTCGGTCGCGAAGATCGCGCGGTGGTGGCTTTGCAGCGCGAACCGGTCGAGCGTTTCACGGTCGAAGCCGTACTTCTGCGCGATCATCTCGGCGCCCTGGAACTGGCTGAACGCCTGCACGCCATAACGTTCCTGCACGCGGGCCGAGACCGGGCCGACGCCAACACCTTCCTTGTGGTGCAGCGTGTAGTTGGAGAACATCGGCACGCGGCTCATGCTTTCGCCGCCGGCGGCGATCACCACGTCCTGCGTGCCCGACATCACCGCCTGTGCGGCGAACTGGATCGCCTGCTGCGACGAGCCGCACTGGCGGTCGATGGTGACGGCCGGGACGCTTTGCGGCAGACGCGATGCCAGCACCGCGTTGCGGCCAAATGCATTGGCCTGTTCGCCCGCCTGCGTGACGCAACCGACGATCACATCGTCGATCGCGGCCGGATCGATCCCGCTGCGATCGGCCAGCGCGTTCAGCACTTCGGCCAAGAGGTCCACGGGATGCCAGCCGGCCAGCGCGCCATTGCGCCTGGCGCCGGCGGTGCGGACGGCTTCGACGATATAGGCTTCGGCCATATCAGGATACTCCGATGAAATTGGGCTTCCGGCGGCCAAGGAAGGCGGCAACGCCCTCGCGGCTTTCGGGGGTGGCGCCGGCAGCGGCGATGGTGCGGGCTTCCAGATCGAGCTGGACGTCGAGCGGGTTCAGCAGGCTGCTGGCAAGCAGCGCGCGTGCGCCGGCGAGCGAGGCTGCGGAGGATTCGGCCAGCCGGGCCGCAACGGCCTGTCCTGCGGCAACCAGATCGGCATCGTCGACCGCGCGGGTAACGAGGCCGATTGCGGCGGCTTCCTCGGCGCCGACCCGGCGGTTGGTAAGGATCATGTCCTGCGCGTGGCGCAGGCCGACGAGGCGGGGCAGCAGCCAGCTCATCCCGCCATCGGGGGTAAGCCCGACCATGCCATAGGCGGCGGTGAAGTGGGCCGAACGCGCGGCCAGTACGACATCGCCGAGCAGCGCCAGGCTCATCCCCGCGCCGGCCGCCGGGCCGTTGACCAGCACGACCAGCGGCTTGGCCATCGCGGCCAGACGGCTGACCGAAGCGTGCAGCGCGGTCGCCAGATCGCCGAGGAACGTCCCGGCATTGTCGCCCGCCGCAGCGAACGCGCCAATATCGCCGCCGCCGCAGAACAGCTTGCCGGTGCCGGTGAGGACGACACAGCGGATGGCCGGGTCATCGACGATTTCGTCCAGCGCGGCCGCCAGCGCCGCGGCCAGCGGCATGTCGATCGTGTTGCCGGCAGCCGGGCGGTTCAACGTGATGGTCGCAATGGCGCCGTCACGGCTGAGGAGGATCGGGGCTTCGCTCACTGGTAGTACTCCATCGCTTCGCTCACTTGTAGTGCTCCACCACTTCGCTCACAGGCAGCGCTCCATCGCTTCGCGGCCAAGGCGGGTCAGGCGCGGAAAGGCCTCGGCCCGCTGCAACGCCTGGGCGTTGGAGGCGGTGCCGCGCAGCGCCCGTCCCTTGATCCCGTGAAAGATCGCGGCCAGCCGGAAATAGTTGAACGCGACGTAGAAATCCCAGTTGGCAATGCCGCTGCGCCCGGTGCGGGTGCAATAAGCCGCGACGTAGTCCGCCTCGGTCGGCAGGCCGAGCGCGACCGGATCGGCCCCGCCCAGTCCGGCGACGATATCCGGCGGCATCGTGTACATCATTGCGTGGTAGGCAAAGTCCGCCAGCGGGTTGCCCAGCGTCGACAGTTCCCAGTCGAGCACCGCGAGGATACGCGGTTCGGTGGGATGGAAGATCATGTTGTCACAGCGGAAATCGCCGTGAACGATGGTCGTCTCGTCGCCTGCGGGGATCGCGCCCGGCAGCCATGCGACCAGCGCATCCATGTCGGGATCGCGGCCGGCGATGTCGTCTTCAAGGTACTGCTTGCTCAACCGGCCGAGCTGGCGGGCGAAATAGTTGCCCGGCTTGCCATAATCGCCCAGCCCGAGCGCGACATGGTCCAGCGCGTGCAGCGCCGCGATGACGCGGTTCATCTCGTCATAACAGGCGGCCCGCTGGTCGTGCGGGACTTCGCCGAAGCTCGCGTCCCAGATCACCCGGCCATCGATCAGCCCCATCACGTAGAACGCGCTGCCGATCACCGCATCGTCGTCGCAAATGCCGAGGATCGGCGCGACCGGCACAGCGGTGCCGGCCAGCGCCCGCTGGACGCGGGCCTCGCGCAGGACGTCATGCGCACCCCTTACCGTGATGCCCGGCGGCTTGCGCCGCAGCACATAGCGCGCGCCGGGCGTGGTCAGCCGGTAGGTCGGGTTTGACTGCCCGCCGTTGAACTGCTCGACCGTCAATGGGCCGGCATAGCCCGGCACGTTATCCGTCAGCCACGCCGCCAGCGCCGGCTCGTCGAACGCGGCGCGCACGGCACCCGCGCCCTTGTTGGCGGCGGCGATTGAAACCGGCGAGACGGGGGAATCCGGCGAAACGGGATTATTCGCCATGGGCCTTCTTCCAGTCGCGCTTGATCTTCTTGGCCAGGCTCCACTTGTGGACTTCGGTCGGGCCGTCATAGATCCGGAACGAGCGGATTTCGCGGAACACCTGTTCCACGATGGTCTTGTCGGTCACGCCCATGCCGCCCATCACCTGCACGCAGCGATCAGCCACCCGCATCAGCGCCTCGGACACCGCAACCTTGGCCATCGAGCTTTCCGGCACGCCCAGCGAGCCGGTGTCGAGGACATCGGCGCACCAGTCGATCATCAGCTCGCACTGCTTGAGATCGATCATGTTGTCGGCCAGCATGAAGCCGACGCCTTCGTGATCGATCAGCGCCTTGCCGAAGGCCATGCGGCGATTGACATAGTCGATCGCGATCTCGTTCGCGCGGATGCAGGCGCCAAGCCAGCGCATGCAATGCGACAGGCGCGCGGGGGACAGGCGGATCTGGGCATACTTGAAGCCCTCGCCCGCCTCGCCCAGCATCTGGTCGGCGGGGATGCGCAAGTTGTCGATCGAGACATCGCAGTGGCCGCCTGGCATCGAGCTGTCGATCGTGTTGGGCACGCCCGTCACGACAATCGCGGGATCGGGCAGATCGACCAGGAACATGCACGCCCCGCCCTTGCTGTCCGCTTCCTCGGACCGGGCCATGACGATGCCGACAGTTGCCCCGGCGGCGCCGGTGCTGAAGCACTTCTTGCCATCGACCACCCAGTGGTTGCCGTCCTTGCGGCAGGTGGTGAGCATCATCGACGGATCGGACCCGGCGCCCTGCAGTTCGGCCGGTTCGGTCATGAAGAAGCACGACCGGCCGTGCCCGGCCACCAGCGGATCAAGGAAGCGGGCTTTCAGATCAGCGCTGCCGACCTTGCCGAGGAGATACATGTTGCCCTCGTCCGGGGCGGCGGTGTTGCAGGCCAGCATGCCCAGCGGGGACAGGCCCGACTGGATCAGGACCACCGCCGTCTCGCGCTGGTTGAGGTGCCTGCCATCGGGCAGGATATGCGGAGTTAATACGCCCGCCGCGCGGGCCTTTTCGCGCAGTTCCATGATCAGTTCGTCGGTCGGCCCGCCGTGGTGATCGCGGCGCGGGTCCTTCTCGTAAGGCACGACCACTTCGCGGACAAAGGTTTCGACCTTCGCTGCGATGGCCAGCGCCTTGTCCATCCCGACGCCGGGGTGCGCGCCGGAGTGAGTCGCGCCGCTCACTTCGGGGCCATCCGGATCGCGCCGTCAAGGCGGATCGTTTCGCCGTTGAGCATCGGGTTGGAGACGATGCTATCGACCAGCAGCGCATATTCCGCTGGATGGCCAAGACGGCTCGGGAAGGGCACCTGCTTGCCCAGCGAATCCTGTGCGTCCTGCGGCAGGCCGGCGAGCAGCGGGGTCCAGAAGATGCCCGGCGCAATGGTCATCACGCGGATGCCATAGCGGCCGAATTCACGCGCGATCGGCAGGGTCATGCCAACGATGCCGCCCTTCGAAGCGGCATAGGCGGCCTGGCCGATCTGGCCATCATACGCGGCGACCGAAGCAGTGTTGATGATCACCCCCCGCTCTTCCGGGCCGACAGTGACCGCATCGTGAATGCGCGCTGCAAACTTTGACAGTACGTTGAAGCTGCCAATCAGATTGATCGTGATGACCTTGCTGAAATCGGCCAGCGGGATGGCCTTGCCATCGCGGCCGATAACCTTGGCGGGCGTACCGATTCCGGCGCAGTTGACGAGGATGCGGGCTTTGCCGTGACGGCTTTCGGCTGCGAGCACCGCGTTATCGACCGTAGTTTCGTCAGTCACGTTCACCGGGATGAAGTGCCCGCCGATCTGCTTCGCCAAGGCCTGACCAAGATCGACATTCAGGTCGAAGATGGTGACCTTGGCGCCCTTGCTCGCCAGCCGCTCGGCGGTGGCGGCGCCGAGGCCGGAGGCCCCGCCGGTGACGATCGCGGCAACTCCATTGATGTCCATCACGCTCTCTCCTGATTCAGACTGTTTTCGCGACTCGATCGATGCCGGGCCGCAGGATGTGGTGTGGATCGATTCCACACAGAAGCGCAATGCTGTGCGAAACAATCCTACTGAAGAGTAACTTGCATTCCGGTGAGTTTTTTGTCAACACTCCAAGAGCCGGCGAGGGACCCTCTTGAACAAGCGCGAATCACCGTTTCAGACGCCGCTGCAGCGGCAGGAGGACCGCGCAGCCAAGCGCAGCGCGGTGCTCCGCACGGCGGTCCAGATGTTCAACGAACGGGGATTTCACCAGACTTCGCTCGACGACGTGGCGGCACGGCTGGGCGTGTCGAAGCCGACGATCTACCATTACCTGGGCAACAAGGATCAGGTGCTGCTGGAATGCGTCACGATCGGGCTGGCGCAACTGCTGGCTGCCGCCGACAGCGCGCGGCAGGTGCCGGGAACCGGGGCGGACCGGCTGACCAGCTTCCTGCGCCGCTATGCCGAGGTCAACATGGACGATTTCGGCCGCTGCGTGATCCGCACCAGCGAGGAGGCGCTGGCGCCCGACAGCCGCCGCCAGTTCCGCGCGCTCAAGCGCAAGATCGACGCGGCGCTGCGGGAACTGATCGAGGAAGGCATGGCTGACGGCTCGGTCGCGCCCGGCGATCCCCGGATGCTTGGTTTCGCGCTGGCGGGCGCGCTCAACTGGCCGGCGCGCTGGCATGATCCGGCCGGCACGCAAAGCGCCGACGCGCTGGCCGATCAGCTGGTGGCGTGGCTGGCGCAAGGGTTTATCCCGCGCGCGCGCTGACCCGCCCAATGGCAGCGCGCCAGTTCAGGCCATGTGGCCGCCGCAGTTGGCGTAAAGCACTTGCCCGGTGATCACCGACGCGCGGGCCGAGGCCAGGAACAGCACCGCCTCGGCGATTTCATCCACCTCAGCCATGCGGCCCAGCGGCAGATTGTCGGTCACCGCCTTGACCGCGCCGGTCGTATCGCTTTCAACCAGTGCGCGGACCGTTTCGGTCAGCGTCGGCCCGGCGGCCACGACATTGACCCGCACCATCGGCGCAGCCTCGACCGCGAGCGCCCGGCTGAAGCCTTCGATCCCCGCCTTGGCGGCGCTGTAGACGGCCAGCCCCGGGGTCGGGAACCGCGCCGCCGTGGATGACATGTTGACGATGGCGCCGCCGGACTTGCGCAATTCCGGCAGCGCGGCGCGGCACATCACGAAGGTGTTGCCGAGGTTGCTGTCGATCGTGGCGCGAAAGTCTTTGTCGGTGGTCGCCTCGACCAGCGTGGTCGGATACCACCCGGCGATGTTGGCGAGCACATCGATCTGGCCGAATTTGGCCAGCGCCGTTTCCATCACCGCTCGCGCTACCGCTGAATCTGCCGCGTCGCCCGCGACCGCCACGCAGCGCGAACCGGTCTGCGCCGCCACGTCTGCCGCTGCGTCAGCCAGCCGCGCCGCATCGCGTGCGACCATGATGACCCCTGCCCCGCGCGCGGCGAACATCCGCGCGACGGCAAAGCCGATCCCGCGCGACGCCCCGGTCACGATCGCGGTCTTGCCCGCAAATTCCGCTGTCATAGCTTGGCTTTGGAAACTTCATGTCGGGCCGTCATGTGCCCATCCTCGAACACGATCCGCGTCACCCGGTCCTGCCCGCTGCGATCGCAGACCCCGGCATAGACAATCGTCTGGCCGCGCAGGGTGCCGACCGCCTGGTCCGCCAACCTGTAAAGATGCGTACCGTGCGCCAGAGTGACCCACGAACCGAACGCCGCGATCTCGACCATGACCAGCGCGACAACCACCGTGCGCACCCGCGGCCGCGCGAGCCACAGCCCGATGCGGCGGTAGATCGTCTCGGCATCCTCGCCCTCAACCGGCCTGACCACGCCCCAGAACACGCCCCACCGCCGCACGGTTGCCATGATATGGGCGAGAATCAGCGCAGCGATGATGCAGCAGGTCATACCTTAGATTAGCGGAACAAGATCGAGTTCGCTACGCTGGCCCAGCTCGAATGTCAGCGGCGCGGTGCCGTCCGGCCCGGCCTGCACTTGTTGCCCGGTCTGCACCACGCGGTAGGTCCGGCCCGGGACGAGGCGGGCAAAACCGAGCTGGGTGCGAACCGGATCGCCCCCGGCGCGCAGCACGAGGCTGAGCGCCGAACCATCGCTGACCGCGCGCGTCACCAGCACTTCGGGATAAGTCGCCTGCGCCAGCAGCGGCCCGGTCTTCCACGCTTCGGGCAGCCCCTTGTTGACCATGTCGCGCATCGTGTTGCGCCGGGTCCAGGTCATCGCGTCGGCCATGCCCGCGCCATATTCACGGTTCATCGATTCGCGGGTGGCGGCGATGATTTCCTCGTCGCCCATTTCCAGCGCCGCCCACAGCACCATGGTCTGGGGGATCAGTTCGGGCCATTGCTCGTACGAGAAGTTGGCGGGCTTGCGGGTATCCCAGCCAAACGGCAGCAGCTTGAGCTGGAGCGTGCCATCGGGTTTGCGGTGGATGAAGTCCTGCTTCATCACCTCCCACAGCCGCTCTGCCTGAGCGGGCGCATGCGGGGTCATGAAGCGGACGCCCCAGGTTTCGCCGAACAGCCCGGACAGGCTCGGCACCTGGAACCCGAACGGCGACGAGGTGCACACCTTGATGCGGCCGTCGGCCATCATCATTTCTTCTTCCATCGTTTGTTCGAACCGGTCGGAAATGCCGCCAAGCAACTGCGTCCCGTGGCGCGCGTCATGCAGCGCCAGCGAGGTATGGCCAACCAGGTTGCACATCGAATAGATCCAGCGCGGCTCGCACGGGACCCAGCCGAGATCATAGCGCTGGTAGTTCTTGACCACTTCATCCAGCAGCCCTTTGTGGCTATAGGGAAACGCGGTGTGCTCGTCCCAGCGGAAGGTCAGCGCGCCCGGCGCGGCGAACGGCGAAGTGCCGCTGGCGGTCTCGAACAGGCCCACCGATACGCCGAGGAAGCCCGAGAGCATGATGTTGTCAATCGTGACCGGGTTCTTCTGGAGCTGGAAATTGCCCCACAGGCTTTCCCAGTACCAGTAATTCCAGGTCTTGCGGTCGATATGCTTGCGGATCAGGTTTTCCTGCGCCTGATTCAGATAGCCATGGAACGCCGGAAGCTGGGTGTACTGGCCGAACGCGAGGTTCCACGACATCGTGCTGATCTGATAGCGCAGCGCCCCGTCCTGCCAGGTATCGTTCATGCCGAAACCCTTCCAGCTATCCACCGGCTGGAGCGCCAGATCGAGCATCCGGCGGTATTCGGCAATCTGCCCGTCGGGCATTTCGGGCGAGGCTTCGATCGGCCAGTCGCGCAGCACCGGCTCGGCCTTTTCAAGAATGCGGTTGAGCTGCGCCCCGCGCGCCTGCTGCTCGGTAAAGCGGGTGCGTCGTTTGACCGCCAGCCACAGAAACAGCGCGGCGACGCCGACCGGGACAGCATATGCCATCACCGCCACGCCCTGACGCCCTTCGATCCACGCGGCCGAGAGCAGCGCGGTGCCGATCAGCACGCCAGGCGGGCCGAGGATCACGCCGCGCGCCCACCAGATGAACATGATGACGGCAAAGGCGGCGACCGAGAGCACGGCGCCGATCACGCCGACAATGCCGCCCGCGTAAAGGAACCCGCCACCCGGGAACATGATGCCAAGGGCGAACGCCTGCCACTGCGCGCTCATCCCCAGCAGCACCGGCGCCAGCGCGGCAAGATAGATCAGCCCGAGCGCGCCGTAAAAACGCACGAGCCGGCGGCGGGTGAGCGGGCCATTGCGGCGGGTGCGGGCCGGAATCGGGGGAATGCGGTCAATCAGCCGCCGCGGAATGGAACTTCCGGCGTAACGGACCTCCGGGTTGCTCGCCTGCGTCGCCATCAGAGCCATTCCTTTCGCTGCGGCGGGGGCCGCACTACCGCTTTTTGCGGCCGTCAAGCCGATCGCGCCGATTGATCGTACTACAATTTCAACAAACGATCAAACGGCCAGCTTCGCTCGCGGGAAGCCGGCCGCCCTGGTCGTCCGGCTCGTTGTTCGGACAGTGACACCGAGTTGTGCCTGACGTTGAAAGTGTTGTTCGGCCTTCCGCTGCGGCAGGCAACCGCGCCGGCTGCCAGCGTGCTCAAGCTGGCGGGTCCGGATCGGCCGGTGGCGTCAGCAATCTTGACTGGCCCCATCGATTTATATATATCGCGGTC
>JANLUV010000416.1:0-2274 GCA_031363685.1 Alphaproteobacteria bacterium
TGACTACGATGTCGCCGACTTCGCTGGACTTCCCGATCATGATTACCATATCCTCTGCCCGCCTGATTCGGCATCATCCGAATAGCACGTTGCTTGTGTGCAACGCAACAACGCGGATGTTGCGCAGCACAAGTCAAATTACCGCGCAAAACGTTTTCCCAACAAGGTCAGCAGTTCGTACTGGGAAAGTCCGCTAGCGGTTGCAGCGCAGGGAAGGTCGTAATTAATCTTCAGCCAATCGCCCTCACCCAGTTCGGGCGCCGTGGTAAGATCGACAATCGTCATGTCCATCGAAACGCGGCCGAGCACCGGCAGATTTTGCCCTGCGGCGTGGACGCTGCCCTTGTCGGACCAGCACTGCAGATAGCCATCGGCGTACCCCAGCGCGATCACGCCTACCCGCATCGGGCCGGGCGCGGTGAACGTGGCGCTGTAGCCGAGCGTGTCGCCCGTCCCCACATCGCGGACCTGCAGGATCGCCGCCTCGGGCGTGACGACCTGCCGGATATGCGGCGCCAGCGCGGCGCAGGGGACGCCGCCGTAAAGTGCCAGGCCAGGCCGTGTCAGGTCACCGTGCCAGGCCGGGCCGAGCGCGATGCCGGCGCTATTGGCAAGGCTGGCTCGGGCGTGCGGGAGCGTGCGCCGCGCCGCTTCCCAGCGGATTCGCTGCAGGTCGTTGAGCGGGCTGTCCTCCTCGGCCGAGGCCAGGTGCGACATCAGCACCGCGACATCGAGCCGCGCAACCAGCGGATCGCCCAGTTCGGCCAGCGGCAGGCCGAGCCGGTGCATGCCGGTATCGACCATCAGGTCACACGCGCCGCCGCCGCCATCAAGCCAGCGCGCCGCCTGTGCCAGCGAATTGATGACCGGGCGGACTCCATGGGCCCGCGCCCAGGCGACGTCGCGCCCGTCAAGCGGCCCATGCAGGACCGCAACGCTGGCCGGATCGACCATCTCGATGATCTCGGCGGCCTCGCACCAGTGGGCAACGAAGAAATCCCGGCATCCGGCGGCGGCCAGCACCGGGATTGCGACATGGACGCCCACGCCGTAGGCGTTGGCCTTTACCGCAGCGCCCGCGCTGGCGCTGCCTGACAGGGCATCGAGCGCCCGCCAGTTGTGCGCGAGCGCCGCGCGATCGATCGCCAGTCGCAGCGGGGGAGGCGGTTCGTGGTCAGGCGGCATCGGCACCAAAATCGTGAGGCTTGAAATCGGTGGGCGGGCCCGGCTTGAGGCCCCAGACGGCCACGACCAACGCGACCAGTACGACGACCCATGTGTACCACAATCCGCTGTAGGGATCGCCGGTGCGGGCCACGATGTAGCTGGCGATCAGCGGCAGGAACCCGCCGAAATAGCCGGTGCCGATGTGATAGGGGATCGACATCGAGCTGTAACGGATGCGCGGCGGAAACATTTCGCACAGCAGCGCGGCGACCGGGCCATATGTCGCGCCCGACAGCGCCATCAACACCAGCAGCCCGGCAACAATGGCCAGCGCGCTGCCGGTTGACGGTGCCACGCGGGCGAAATCGTATCCTGCCGCACCGAGCCATTGCTGAAGCTGTTTGCTGCGCGCCGCCTTGTCGGCGAACAGATAGGTTTCGATCGGCAACGCCTTGCCGCCGACGGTGAGGCCGAGGGTAGCGGATTCGGAACGGGAATACGTCACGCCCGCGCCAGTCAGATCTCCCAGCAGCTTGCCGCAAGCCGAAGTTTGTTCCGCTGCAAACGGATCGAAATGGCAGTCTGGTCCGGCGACCACGACCGGCGCACGCCGTGCAGCGGCGGTAAGACCGGGATTGGCGGCCTCGCCAATGAACCAGAAGACCGGAAACAGCAGCGCCAGCGTCAGCGCATAGCCGATCACGATCGGTTTCTTGCGGCCGATCCGGTCCGACAGGTGCCCGAACACAAGGTAGAAGCCCATTCCGACTGTGGCGCCCACGCCGACGATGATTTCTGCACGTGTGTCTTCCACCCGCATTGCGTTCTTCAGGAACGTCAGCGCGGAAAACATCGAGGTGTACCAGATCACCGTCAGGCCGGCGGCGATGCCGAACAGCGCGATGAACAGCCGCCGGCGGTTGCCGGGAAAGGTGAAGCTTTCGATGAACGGGTTGCCAGCGGTTTCGCCGGCGTCCTTCATCGCCTTGAACACCGGGCTTTCGCTCAGTTTCAGCCGCATCCACAGCGAGATGGCAAGCAGCGCGATCGAGAACAGGAACGGCAGCCGCCAGCCCCAGTCGTTCCACACGGCGTTCGACATCGATC
>JANLUV010000438.1:0-3781 GCA_031363685.1 Alphaproteobacteria bacterium
GCCTTCGAATGCCATGACCACATCGACCATGTGTTCGAGCACGCGCGGCCCGGCAATCGAACCGTCTTTGGTGACGTGCCCGACCAGCACCAGCACTGACCCGTTTTCCTTGGCGTAGCGGATCAGTTCGAACGCGCAGCCGCGCACTTGCGAGACGGTTCCGGGCGCGCCTTCGATCTGGTCGGAATGCATGGTCTGGATCGAATCGATCACGATCAATGCGGGGGCGTCCATCTGGCCCAGCGTGGTAAGGATATCGCGTACCGAGGTGGCCGAGGCGAGTTGCACGGCCGCGCCGGCCAGCCCCAGCCGTTCAGCGCGCAGGCGCACCTGTCCGGCCGCTTCCTCGCCACTGATATAAACAACGTCGCGGCCTTGCTGCGCAACACGGGCGGCCGCCTGCAACAGCAGTGTCGATTTGCCGATCCCGGGATCGCCGCCCATCAGGATCGCCGATCCCGGTACGAACCCGCCGCCGAGCGCACGATCGAATTCGGCCAATCCGGTGCTGCGCCGCTGCGGCATCGCGCCGGGGGCATCAAGCGGCTCGAACGCGATGGCGCGGCCGCCGGACGAAAGATCGTGTTTGGACGAGAAGATCGTTTGCGGCGCGTCTTCGGTCAGCGTGTTCCATTCGCCGCAATCGGCGCACTGTCCCTGCCAGCGTGACGTAACGCTGCCGCAGGCGCTGCAGGCATAGCGGCGTTTGGGTTTGGCCATTTGCGCGATCTAACTGGAACGGAATAGGAACGCAATTGCCTTCCGGCAATTTTCCCGCCACACCCTGCCCATGCGCCAGAAGGAACTGCGGATCGCGCTCGTCTGTTATGGCGGCATCAGCCTGGCAGTCTACATGCACGGCGTGACCAAGGAGCTGTGGAAGCTGTGTTGCGCCAGCCGCTCGTTCCATGCGGGTGACCCGCATCCCGAAGATTCGCAAGGGGTCTACTGGCGCCTGCTGGATCACATCGAACGCCATCACGGCGTGCGGCTGCGAGTGCTGGCAGATATCGTCGCCGGGGCGAGCGCGGGCGGGATCAACGGGGTATTCCTGGCGCAGGCGATCCATTCCGGGCAATCGCTCGAACCGCTGACCCGCCTGTGGCTGGAGCGGGCCGATGTCGACGTGCTGCTCGATCCGTCCGCCCGGCCGTGGTCACGCTTCGCCAAGTTCTGGGCCGCGCCGCTGGTGTGGCTGGCCCTGACCCGGCCCGGTAATGTCGTGGCCGAAAGCGTCGCCCCGGAAACGCGGACCGAAGTGCGGATCAAGCTGTCGCGGCTGATCCGGTCGCGCTGGTTCGAGCCCCCGTTTGGCGGGCTGGGGTTCTCGCACCTGATCGCCGATGCGCTTGAAGCGATGGCGGCAACGCATTCGGGCAATCCGCTGCTGCCGCCGGGCCACCCACTCGACCTGTTCGTCACCGTGACCGACTTCAAGGGCCATGCCGAGACGCTACGCCTCCATTCGCCCGAACTGGTCGAAGAGAGCGAGCATCGCCTGTCGATCGGGTTTCGCGCCAGCGCGCCGGCGCAGCCGGGGGCAAACCTGGCCGATCCGCTTGAACTCGTGTTCGCGGCGCGGGCAACGGCGAGTTTTCCGGGGGCCTTCCCGGCGCTGCAACTGCGCGAAATCGATGAACTGGCGCGCGAACGCGGGCGGGCCTGGCCGGGACGCCATGCATTCGTGACACGGATCATGCCCGAACATGCGCGGCACAGCGATGTGGAATCGGTCGCGCTGATCGACGGATCGGTGCTGGTCAACGCCCCGTTCGCCGAAGCGATGGCCGCGCTGCGCGACCGGCCGGCGCAGCGCGAGGTGGACCGTCGGTTCGTCTATATAGATCCCCGGCCCGGCCGGGTGGGTGGCCTCAGCCGCGACGATCCGCGTCCGCCTGGGTGGTTCTCGGTCATTTTCGGCTCGCTGTCGTCGATCCCGCGCGAGCAGCCGATCCGTGACAACCTTGAAGTTTTGTCCGCCCAATCGCGCGAGATGGCGCGGCTGCGCGGCATCGTCGATGCCTTGCGGCCCGAGGTCGAGGAAGCGGTCGAGAGGCTGTTCGGATGGACGCTGTTCATGGATCGCCCGACGGTCAAGCGGCTCGCATCGTGGCGTCACAAGGCCAATGTCGAGGCGATCGCGCAGGCTGGGTTCGCTTATCACGGCTATGCCCAGGTGAAGTTCGCGGGCGTGGTCGATGCGCTGTCCGCACTGGTCCACGCCGCCGCCCCGGGAGCCGCGCCCGGCAGTCCCGATGTCATCGCGGCGCACCTGACGCGGCACTTGCAGGCGCAGGGGGTCAATCACCTCTCAGACCTGCGCGGCGAGGCGAGCGAGCCGGCGGTGGCGTTCTTCCGCATCCATGACCTGGCGTTCCGCATCCGCCGGCTGCGCCTGCTGGTGCGGCGGCTGACGCAGGACTGGGAAGGCGATCCCGAAGTGTCGGACGATGCCCGCCACGCCGCGCGCGATGCGGTCTACCGCGCGCAGTCGCTCTATTTCGAGCGCGAACCGCTGGCGAGCCTGGGCGACGATTTTCCGGCGGTTGCCGCGCGGGTGTTCGAAGATCCGGCGGCGGTGCTCGATCATTTTGCGCAGCGGCGCCAGCTACCCGCGACCGATCTGGTGGTCGATGCGGTGCTGGCGACGGCGATGGCGGAAATGCCGGTGCCGCTGCGCCGCAAGGTGCTGCTGACCTATCTCGGCTTCGCCTGTTTCGACACGGTCACGCTGCCGTTGCTACGCGGCGAAGGGCTGACCGAATTCGATCCGGTGAAGGTGGACCGGATCTCGCCCGACGATTGCTCGTCGATCCGCGCCGGGGGCACCCACGCCACCTTGCGCGGGGTGGAATTCTACAACTTCGGTGCGTTCTTCAGCCGCGCCTACCGCGAGAACGACTATCTGTGGGGTCGGCTCAACGGGGCCGAACGGATGATCGACCTGGTCGCCTCTGCGTTGCCCGAGGGTGCGCGGATGGAACTGGCCGAACTGCGTCGGTTCAAGCGCGAGGCATTTCTCGCGATCCTGGCCGAGGAGAAGGAACGGCTGCGCGCCGACCCGCGCCTGGTGGATGGCCTGCGCGAGGAAGTGCTACAGGCGATGGGGTGACGGGCCGTTGTCCGGCACAGTCACTCCGTCAGGTCGCTCCACACGTGCTTCAGCCGGTCGAAGAAGCCGCGGGACTGCGGGCATTCGTCGCCGGTTTCGGTGGCCTGTAACTCGCGCAGTAATTCCTTCTGGCGGGCGGTGAGCCGGGTTGGCGTTTCGACCTGGATTTCGACCACGAGATCGCCCTTGCCGCGGCCCTGCAGCACCGGCATTCCGGCGCCGCGCTGGCGCAATTGCTTACCCGACTGGATGCCGGCGGGAATGACGATGGTGTGGCGTGCGCCGTCCAGCCCCGGAATTTCGATCTCGCCGCCCAGCGCGGCGGAAGTAAAGGTGATCGGAACCCGGGTCATCAGCGTGGTGCCGTCGCGCTCGAACACCGAGTGGCGGCTGATGTGGATAAAGATATAAAGATCGCCCGGCGGCGCACCGAACGGGCCCGCCTCCCCCTTGCCGGACAGGCGGATGCGGGTGCCGTTATCGACGCCCGGCGGGATCGCCACATCCAGCGTCTGCGGGCGGTCCACCCGCCCTTCCCCGCCGCACGCACGGCACGAGTTTTCGATCACCTCGCCCCGGCCATGGCAGGTCGGGCAAGTGCGTTCGACCATGAAGAAGCCCTGCTGCGCGCGGACCTTGCCGCGCCCGGCGCACAGGTTGCAGCGCCGC
>JANLUV010000447.1:0-6500 GCA_031363685.1 Alphaproteobacteria bacterium
CCTTGCCTATATCGGCACGACCGGTATTTTTACAGCAGGCGATGGCGTCGCCTTTGTGATAAACACGGGGCGGGCCGCCGATTCCGCGCTGTTTGCCGGCGATCTCCTGCCCTATCTCGATGGCAGCGACGAAGCGTTTGCCGCCGCGATCATGCTCGGCCACCTGCTGGAATGTTCCGGACAACTGACCGGCGGCAACTTCGAAGCCCCCGGCCCCGGCGCGCTGACCGCCGCCGATTACGCCCGGCTGGGCTTTCCGATCGCCGACGTGCGGCGCGATGGCACGGCGGAAATCGGGGTGCTCGATGGCAGCCCCGGCCGGATCGACCGGCTGACCTGCACGCTGCAGCTGCTGTACGAAGTCCACAATCCCGCCGCCTACATCACACCGGACCTGACCGTCGATTTCAGCACTGTCCTGATCGAGGAAATCGGCCCCCAGCGCGTGCGCGTGTCCGGCGCGCGGCCGGTCGGTCGGCCGGCCGAACTCAAGGTTTCGGGCTTTGTCGACCGGCCCGGTGCGGTGGCGGACGTGGAATTCGGCTTCGTCGGGATCGGTGCGCTCGACCGCGCGAAAATAGCCGCCGACGTCATGCGCCTGCGCCTGTCCGACATTCCGGACAATGATATCCGCGTCGATCTGGTCGGCGTAAACTCGGTGCTGGGATCGTTATCCGCGACGTGCGCCGAACAGATTGCCGAAGTGCGGGTCCACGTCTCGGCCCGGTTCGACGATGCGGCCAATGCCGGGATCGTCGAGGACGAGGCATTCGGCCTCTCGCTCTCGGGTCCGGCGGCGGCGTGCAGTTTCCGCAGCGAAACCCGCCCGCGCCTTGAAATCGTGAACGGGTTCATCGCGCGCGAACTGGTTGAAACCGCCGTGGAGTGGCACCGCTCATGACCCTTGTCCGCGACATCGCGTGCGGCCGCTCGGGCGACAAGGCCGATACGCTGGACCTGACGCTCGTTGCGCTCGGCGATGAGGAATACCGGCTGCTGGCCGAAGTCATGACTGTTCAGCGGGTGCAGCAGCGCCTGTCCGGCATGATCCCCGCCGATGACGTCACGATCTATCCGCTACCGGCGCTGCGGGCGCTGAAGTTCGTGATCCGGGGTGCCTTGCCCGGCGGGGTCTATGCCAGCCTGCGCCCGGGACTGCACTGGCAGAAGGCGGCGACATACGCGCTGCTCGACATGCCGATCGCGCAATAGCATGCTCATTCCCGCCCGCAACGCAACGATGCAACGCCGAATCTAACGGGTCACGGTAAAATCTCCTCCCCGCTTGCAGGAGGCAAACTTTGCTGCGCCTTCATGCAGGCTATCGCGTCTCGGCAGGATCCTCATGCAGCCAGGCGGCGTGGCGCGGGGCCCGTTTGGTCCGGCTCCATTCCTCCAGCATCAGCGGCGCGACGCGGGTCAGTTCGGCGTATTGCTCGGGCGAGCCGATGTTGCAGGCGAGCTCGATCCGGTGACCATTGGGATCAAAGAAATAGATCGAGCGGAACACCCCGTGGTGAGTCGGCCCCAGCACGTCGATGCCCTGCCCCTCGATGTGGGCCTTCGCCGCCAGCAGCGCCGCCTCGTCGGCCACTTCGAACGCAATATGCTGCACCCACGCGGGCGTGTTGGGATCGCGGCCCATCGCCGGCTGACCGGGCAATTCAAAGAACGCCAGCACGTTGCCCCCGCCGCAATCGAGGAACACGTGCATGTAGGGATCGTCTTCCCCGGTCGACGGCACGGTGTCTTCCGCAAAGGCGGTGGTGAAGCGCATGCCCAGCACGCGTTCATACCATGCGACCGTTTCCGCAGCATCGCGGCAGCGATAGGCGGCGTGGTGGATCCGTTCAAGTTTCGGCGGACTGGTCATGTCTGCGTTCCTTCCGCGTGCAGCACGCCGCGCCGTAGCTGGTCGCGCTCCATGCTTTCGAACAGCGCGGTGAAGTTGCCCTCGCCGAACCCCTCGTCGCGCTTGCGCTGGATGAATTCGAAGAACACCGGGCCGATCACGGGTTCGGAAAAGATCTGCAGCAACAGCCGCGCATCGCCAGCTTCGGTCGATCCATCGAGCAGGATCCCGCGTTGCTGCAACTCCGCCATCGGCTCGCCGTGGCCGGGCAGCCGCTCATCCAGCATCTCGTAATAGGTCGCGGGCGGAGCGGTCATGAACGGGGTACCCAGTGCCTTCAGGCGGTCCCAGCAGGCGATCAGATCGTCGCAGCAAAACGCGATGTGCTGGATCCCCTCGCCATTGTACTGGCGCAGGAATTCGTCGATCTGCCCGCCTCCCCCTCCATTGGCACCGCCGCGGCCTCCTTCCTCATTGAGCGGAATGCGGATCTTCCCGTCCGGCGCGGTCATCGCCTTGCTGGTCAGGCCGGTATATTCGCCCTTGATGTCGAAATAACGGATCTCGCGAAAGCCGAACAACCGTTCATAGAACCCTGCCCAGTGCGCCATGCGCCCGCCATAGACGTTGTGCGTCAGGTGATCGATCGCGCGCATCCCGGCGCCGAACGGGTGGCGCTCCACCCCCGGCACGGGCACGAAATCGATGTCGTAGATCGACAGGGCATCGCCGTAGCGATCGATCAGGTAGATGATCGAACCGCCGATCCCGCGAATGGCCGGCAACCGCAATTCCATCGGTCCGGTATGCAGATCGACCGGTTCTGCTCCGCGCTCCAGCGCCAGCGCATAGGCCTTGCCGGCATCGCGCACCCGCCACCCCATCCCGCAGGCGGATGGTCCGTGTTCCGCCGCGAACCAGGCGGCGGGGCTGCGCGGTGCGTAATTGGCGATCAGGCTGATATCGCCCTGCCGCCACAGCTGCACATCCTTCGACCGGTGGTTCGCCGCATGGACAAAGCCCATTGCGGTAAACACCGGTTCCAGCAGGCCTTTGTGCGGCGCGCAGAACTCGATGAACTCGAACCCGTCAAGGCCCAGCGGGTTGTCGAACAGGTCGGTCACGATTGCTCTCCTGCCAGTTGCCATGGCCGCTCGCCCGGTTGCAAAACCCCGGCGGGCAGCGGCGGTTCGCCCCGCCAGCGTGCGTAGATCGGCCCGAAATCGAGCCCGACCAGTTCGCGGACCAACCGGTCGATGCTGTCCAGCACAAAGTAGCAATCCTGGAACGCATCGATCCGGTAAGCGGTGCGCATGATCCGCAGGGGATCGAACGGCAGCCGCAGCACACCGGGATCGGTGACCGCGAACGCCAGTTCCCCGGCGGACGAGACGATCCCCGCGCCGAAGGCCTTCAGGCACCCGCCTTCGGTCACCAGCCCGAACTCGATCGTGTACCAGTAGATCCGCGCCAGCAGATCCAGCGCGTCCATCGCCAGGGCGCGTTCCCCGGCGCGGCCATAAGCCGCAAGGAAATCGGCGATGCCGGGATCGAGCAGCATCGGCACATGACCGAAGAAATCGTGGAACACGTCCGGCTCGACCAGATAGTCCAGTTCATGCTCCTCGCGCAGCCAGCGGGTTACCGGAAAGCGCCGCGCGGCCAGATGGGCGAAGAATGCCGCATCGGGAATGAACCCCGGCACGGCCACCAGTTGCCATCCGGTGGCCGCGCCCAACACCCGGTTGGCATCGGCAAAGCGCGGGATCCCGCCCGCGCAATCCAGCCGCGCCAGCCCGTCCAGAAACGTCCGCGCGGCGTACCGCTGGGCCAAAGCTGCCTGCCGGGCATACAGCCGACTCCAGCGTTCGTGCATCGCCGGGGAATAGGCGTCCCAGCCCTGTGCGACGGTATAGTCGGCCGCCGCGCCGGAGTAATCGCCGCGTAAATCGCTTTCGCTATATGCTGATCCGGGCCTCTCCATGGGCTTGGTCTAGCACGTCCGCCAACTGGTTTCATCTAAAACTATCATTGACCGGAGGATGGTCGGCCGACTGGCTGCCCCCCAGTCTGGCCGGACGTGGTTAACCAATTCGCAAGCGGCCCCGCGTAACCCGGCGGATGTGACCGCCGCCACACCTCCGATCCGCTCGCCCGCCGCGTTGGCTTTCGGCACCAGCCGGGTGATCCTGCTGGCGTTCCTGGCGGTATTCCTGTTCGTCGCGGTGACCGAGGCTGCCTCGCTGCAATTCCCCGGCACGGTCCACACGGATGGCCGCATGGCCGACTGGCAGGCCTTCACCATCAGCGGCCAGCTAACCGCCGAAGGCCGCGCCGCCGATACGTATGACTGGACCGTGCTGCAAGCCGAACAGCGCGCGCGCAGCGGCACGGACGGCTTCATGCCGTGGGCATATCCCCCGCCGTTCACGCTGCTGACCGCGCCGCTCGCGCTGCTGCCGGTCGGGTGGTCGTACCTTGTCACCCAGCTGGCGCTGCTCGCATGGTTTCTCAGCGTGGTCCGCCGCGCGGCGGGCGAACACCTCCCGGCCGCGCTGGCCTTCACCCTCCCGGCGCTGCTGACCAATCTGGCGTGCGGGCAGAACGGCTTCCTGACCGGCGCGCTGATCGGCTCATTCCTGCTGGCGTTGCGGAATCCAGCCGCTGGCCGCCCGACCCGCGGCGGCTGGGCGCTGGGCGGGATGCTGGTCAAGCCGCACCTTGCGGTCGCGATTGCGCTGCTCGCCCTGCTTGAACGGCGCTGGCAGACGCTGGCCCTGGCGGCCGCGATCACGCTTGGCGCTGCGGCCGTCACCACCGCACTGTTGGGGCCAGCGATCTGGGGCGCGTTCCTGCGATCCTCGCACCTTGCCACAACCTATCTCTGGGCGGGCGATTACCCGCTGGAACGGATGAGCTCGACTTATGCCTGCGTTGCCCGGCTGGGCGCAGGGCCGGCGCTTGCCATGGCCGTCCACACCGCCGTGGCGCTTGCCGCGCTGGGCGCACTGGTCTGGGCATGGTGGCGCGGGGTGGAGCGGGACTGCTTGCTGGCGCTGGCCGGCGCTGTTTCACTGCAGATCAGCCCGTATGCCTACGATTATGACATGCCGGTGCTGGCTGTCGCGGTCGCGCTGGTCTGGCCTGCCGTTTTGCGCCGTGCCAGCGGCGCCGAAGTGGCCGGGCTTGCGGTGCTGGCATGGCTTGGCTGCGGCAACGGCATCTGGGTCATGGCCAACCAGATCGTCCATCCGGGTGTCCCGGCCAGCGGCGTAATCAGCCTCTCCGCGCCAGCACTGGCCGGCCTCATCGCCGCCACCGCGCTGATCCTGCGCCGACCGGCGGGCTAGGCACGCCGGGCTCAATCCGTCACACGTCCTCCACATCGTGGGACCGCGCATAGCCGATCGTCGCCACGATATGGACGGAAACGAAGAACTCGCGCCAGAACGTCGGGATTTGCGCTTCATCGTGCGGGAATGCCAGCCCATGCGGGTCCAGCGCACAAAGCCCGGCGAACAGCAGGTTGAACCCCATCAAACAGCCGACGAACAGCGCCGACAGACGCGGCCACGACCGCTTGCATCAGCTGGTGATAGCTATCGCGCCAGAACCGCCGGTCACGCCCGTTCGCGCGGATGTCCATGATGCTTCCCTGGCCGATGGCGCCGCCGATGGTGAACGTCTGGCGCAGCGGATCGGGTTCGGCCATGGCCTGGGTGGGTGGCGCCGCCGCCTGTCGGGCAACACTCTCCTGCAACTCTGTCACCGAATGCCGCATGGCGAATGATTGCATTTCGCGGGCGAGGCCTATATGGGCAGTGGCTGCCCCGGCCCCATCGCGTTGCAGCCTCACGGCTCCTCGTAATGCCGGGGTTTGCTGTTTCAGGGCGGTTGCCCGCCAAATCCGGGCGCCATGCCCACACGACAAGCCAATACGGGGCGCCAGCCCCTCAAGCTAAGGAAGTGCCCCGTGTCCCGTCGCCGCCAGATCTACGAAGGCAAGGCCAAGATCCTGTATGAAGGGCCCGAGCCCGGCACCCTGATCCAGTATTTCAAGGACGACGCCACCGCGTTCAACGCGCAGAAGCGCGGCACGATCAACGGCAAGGGCGTGATCAACAATCGCATCAGCGAATATGTGTTCACCCGCCTGTCGCACATCGGCATGAATTCGCTTTTTTCACAAAAAACTTAAGTTCTTTTTTATATACATTCTCGTGTTTCTTTTGTTTTTTTTGTTTTTGTTTCTGGCATGTTTGCTTGTTTCCTTTTAATGATTTAAACTTTTTTTTTAACAAGCATTCGTAAATCATGTACCGCGTAAAAATGCTAACTTTGTACACATTGTACATAAATCTGATTCTGCGAATGTGAATGCCTTTCAGCCTCTCAACGACGAAAATTTCAACAGAATAAAAAAGTCTATTTGATGTTAAATTATGACGAGTTCTATGGAATGAAAAACCTCCATTGCTTTATTTAACAATGCACTTCCACAGACATTCAATTGAAGAATGATTTCGTGTCTATGTCTTTATGGCAGATCCAATTTCATATGAGGTTGTTGGGTTTTTAAGTATTTTTATGTAGACAGTTCCTGTTTCCTCAGAAAATTTTACCCGGTTGCTTGAAAAATTAATGAAGG
>JANLUV010000459.1:0-2977 GCA_031363685.1 Alphaproteobacteria bacterium
ATCAGGACGACGGCGCGATTGGGCGCGCTTTGCTTGGCTGGTATGGCCGCCATGCACGGGTGCTACCGTGGCGCGCGCTGCCGGGCACGCCGCCGCCCGAGCCGTACCGGGTGTGGCTGTCCGAAGTGATGCTTCAGCAGACCACGGTGGCGGCGGTCGGCCCTTATTTCGCGAAGTTCCTGACGCGCTGGCCGACCGTGAACGATCTCGCCGCCGCACCGGATGAGGAGGTCATGGCTGCGTGGGCGGGCCTGGGCTATTACGCCCGCGCCCGCAACCTGCTGGCCTGCGCGCGGGTGGTGGCAGCGCGGGGCGGGGTGTTTCCCGATACCGAGCCGGCCTTGCGTGAACTGCCGGGGCTGGGCGCCTATACCGCGGCGGCAGTGGCGGCGATTGCGTTCCGACGGCGGGCTGTGGTGGTCGACGCCAATGTCGAGCGGGTGGTGGCGCGGTTGTTTGCGATTCGCACGCCCCTGCCGGGTGGCCGGGCGGAAATCCGCAATGCGGCCGAGCGGATTACTCCGGATGAGTGCGCGGGCGATTTTGCGCAGGCGATGATGGATCTTGGGGCCACGATCTGCACCACGCGCAGCCCGCGCTGCCTGCTGTGCCCGCTGAACGCAGGCTGCGCGGCGAACCGGCTGGGAACCCCCACCGATTTCCCGGTCAAGGCCGCCAGGCCGGCGCGGCCGGTGCGGCAGGGGCGGGCGTTCTGGATCGCGCGCCGGAACCCGGAAGGCACGCACGTCTGGCTGGTCCAACGCCCGGGCAAGGGTATGCTGGGCGGAATGCGGGCGCTGCCGGACGATGGCTGGTCGGCGCGGGGCGATGGCGCCGCCGCTCCGCCGCTGGAACTGCCATGGCGCACGGCAGGACAGGTGATTCACGGGTTCACGCACTTCACGCTGGAACTGGCGGTGCTGGCGGGGGAAGCAAACCCGACCGGCGATCCGCCGGGCGATGGCGTGTGGTGGCCAGTGGAAAAGCTTGACGCGGCGGGCCTGCCGACGCTCTTTGCCAAGGCGGCGCATCGGGCCATTACCAGCCCATATCCGACATAGCGGAAAACGGGAGAAAACCAGCGTGACCACTGCCCTCGACATTGCCTTTGCCGGTAGCCGGCTTGACCGCGCCGATCATGTCCGCGCTGATGCGGCGGCGCTGTCCGCGCTGATGGACTGGCGCGCGCGGTTGTTGCTGCTCGATGGATTGGCCCCGGAAATGACGCCCGACGGCGGGTTGGCTTGGGGGGCGCTGGCCGATGCGGACCCGGCGGCGGAACTGGTGTTCCTTGGCCTGCTTGACGGGCGCGGCTGCTTTGCCGCTGTGGCGCCCAGCCTGATCGGCAGCGTCGCCCCGCCCGATCCCCGGATGCGCACCGTGATGGCAACGCTCCCGCCCGAGGATCTGGCGACGTATGGCGCCGCTCGCGCGCTGGTCGATTGGCATGCGCGGCACCGCTTCTGCGCCCGCTGCGGCAACTCGACGGTGCTGGCCAAGGGCGGTTGGCAGCGCAATTGCAGCAGCGAGCCGTGCAAGGGCGAGCATTTTCCCCGCGTCGATCCGGTGACGATCATGCTGGTCGAACACGGCGGGCAACTGCTGCTCGGCCGCCAGCCGCGCTTTCCGGCGGGGTTCTATTCCGCGCTGGCCGGGTTCGTCGAACCCGGCGAATCGATCGAGGAAGCGGTGAAGCGCGAAGTGCTGGAAGAAGCCGGTGTGACCGCGCGCGATGTGACCTATGTGGCCAGCCAGCCGTGGCCGTTCCCGTCCTCGCTGATGCTGGGATGCCATGCTTTTACCGATGATCCCGCGCTGACCGTGGACACCACCGAACTGGAAGACGCGCGCTGGTTCACCCGCGAACAGGTGGCAGGCGCGCTGGCGGGCGCGGCGGACGCGGCGTTCGTGGCCCCGCCGGGGCAGGCGATCGCCCACCAGTTGCTGCGCTGGTGGCTGGCGCGGGAATAAGCGGAAAGGCAGATAACGACATGACATCGCAGGCGCGCATTCTTGGAGCCGTACTGGCAGGCGGACAATCAAGCCGGTTCGGCAGCGACAAGGCGCTGGCGGTGCTGGACGGCCGCACCCTGCTGGAACTGACACTGGCTCGGCTGGGCGCTTGGTGTGCAGACGTGGTGCTGGTCGGGCGGACCGCAGCCAGCGTGCGGTGCATACCGGATTGGCCCCGGCCTGGCATGGGTCCGCTCGGCGGGGTCGCGGCGGCATTGCGACTGGCCTGTGATGAGGGCTTCGACGCGGTGCTGACCTGCGGGGTCGATTCGCCCGGCTTGCCGGACGGGTTGCCCGGCCTGCTCGCGCCCGGCCCGGCCTATGTGGCGGACCAGCCGGTCGTGGCGCTGTGGCCGGCTGGGGCGGCGGATACGGTGGCGGCGATTCTTGGCGGAACCGGGCGGCACTCGATGCTGGCGCTGGCCGAAGCGGTCGGCGCACGGGCCGTTGCGCTCGCGGCGCCGACGATCAATGTAAATACGCCTGACGATCTGGCGAGGTTGCGGGGGGAGGGCTGAGCCATCCCCCCGCTGCTCGGTCAGAAGTCGGCGCCGATCCTCAGGCCGATGGTGCGCGGGGTGGACGGAACGATATACGGCCGCTGCCCGCAAGTCCCGCATTGCCGAGACGCTGCGCCGCTGCGCCGCTGGCGTAGTGAGGAGGCGAGCCGACGAACGGGGCCAGCGGCGCTTGTCGCACAAGACCGTGACCGGCTGAAGCTGCTGGAGCGCGAGGTGAAGGAACTGCGCCGGGCGAACGAGATCCTGCGCAAGGCATCGGCATATTTTGCGCAGGCTGAGCTCGACCGCCAAGGCAAATGGTGATGGCGTTCGTTGACGCAAACGCCAAGGAACTGGGTATCGAGCCGATCTGCCGCGAACTGCAGGTCGCCCCATCTTCTTACCACGAGCACGCAGCGCGCCGTGCCGATCCGCAGTTGCGCTCGGCGCGTGTCCGGCGCGAT
>JANLUV010000486.1:0-2166 GCA_031363685.1 Alphaproteobacteria bacterium
CTCAAGCGCCGCACGGGCTTAACCAAAGTGCGATGAGTCAAGATCATCGCACTTTGGTATCACTTGCCGATGCAGAAGCGGCTGAACAGGGTGTCGAGCATATCTTCGGTCGTGGTGCGGCCAAGCAACGCATCGAACGCAACGCGGGCGAGGCGGAGATTTTCGGCGACGAGCAACGGATCGGTTAGTTGGAGCGCCGTGGCCAGCGCTTGCTCCGCGTCACCCATCAGCCGGTGCTGGCGACTGTTCAATGCCGCTTCGCCGGGCTTGGGCAGCAGGGTGCGAGCGGTGGCGACAAGATCAGCGCGAAGATCAGCGAGGCCCGTCCCGGTTAGCGCCGACACCCGGTGGCGGGGGTTGGCCTTGGGTGGCATGTTCGGGCGATCGGCCTGCGCGGCAATATCCCACGCACTGGATGGACACTCGTGTTCCGGGCCCAGCCACAGGACCAGATCAGCGCGGGCAAGTTCGCGGCGGGCACGGTCCACCCCGATCAATTCGATCGCGTCAGTTGAACTGTCACGCAGCCCGGCGGTATCGAGGAACAGGAACGGCACCCCACCGATCGCTACCGGGCGCGACAGCACGTCGCGGGTGGTGCCGGCGGTGGGCGCGGTGATCGCCGCGTCCGCTTCGACCAGCGCATTGAACAGCGTCGACTTGCCGGCATTGGGCGGCCCGGCCAACACGATGCGGATACCTTCGCGCAGGGCCTCGGCGCGGGGGCGGGACAGCCACGTGGCGATTTCGGCGCGCAACGCGGCGATGTTCCACGTGAAACTTTCGGGCAGGGCCGCGACATCATCTTCATCGGCAAAGTCGAGCACGACTTCGATCTGTGCCGACAGGTTGAGCACCATGTCCCGCCACGCCGCGATGATCCGCGAAAACGTGCCGCCGGCCATGGCCAGGGCGGATTGGCGTTGTAGTTCGGTTTCGGCGACAAGCAGATCGGCCAGCCCTTCGGCTTCGGCCAGATCGATCCGGCCGTTGGCAAAGGCCCGGCGGGTGAACTCACCGGGTTCGGCGCGGCGCAGGCCCCGCAATTGGCCCAGCGCGGCTTCGACTGCGGCAACCACCGCGCGGCCGCCGTGCAGGTGAAGCTCGGCACTGTCTTCACCGGTCGCGGTGGCTGGCCCTGGCAGCCACAGGACCAGCGCGCGATCGAGCACGGCGTCAGCGGCATCTTTCAAGGTCGCGGTAACCGCCCGGCGCTCGGCGGGGACGCGGCCCGCGAGCCGGTGCAGCGCATCGGCGGCATCGGGACCACTGATCCGGATCACGGCGATGGCCGCTGGCGGCGCGCCGCTGGAAAGGGCAAAGATCGTATCGCGCATGGTTCGGGGGATGCCTGGCGCAACCGCGCGCCGCACGCCGTTCAGTCCTTCTTGAACGCGTTGCCGACATCCATGAACTGCTGGAACAGCTTCATGCCGAATTCGCCCATCGGCGCAAGCTGCTTGGTCAGTTGCTGCATCTGTTCCAGGCTGCCGACACCCTGCATCGCCTTCATCACCGCTTCGACATAAGCGTCGTTGACCATCGTCACATCGGGGAGCCCCAGAAAAGTGCGGGCTTCCACGGGAGTGCAGTCCACTTCGACATTCACCTTCATGGCGCGGCCCTTTCAATGGCGTTGCAACAAAGCTGGCACACCGTCTTGGCAAAGTCCATCCATGGGGCTTATCCCGTCGTACAACCGGCACAAACAAGGAGAGACGACATGGGCGATACCGTCCGCATTCTGACGTTCGATGGCGCAGGCAATTTCCCGGCTTATGTGGCGCGGCCCGCGGCGGCCCCGCGCGGGGCGATCATCGTGATCCAGGAGATCTTCGGGGTGAACCCCGGCATCCGCAAGAAGGCCGACCACTGGGCCTCGCGTGGCTACCTCGCCGTGGCACCCGAAGTGTTCTGGCGCCAGGGTGAAGGGATCGATCTTGATTCCGATGTGCCCGAACAGTTCCAGAAGGCGATCGAATACATGATGGCACACGATTTCGACGCCGGCATCCGCGACGTCGAAGCCACGATCCGCTGGATGCGGGGCTTGGCTGGCGTCGGCAAGGTTGGACTGGTCGGCTATTGCATGGGCGGCAAGATCGCCTACCAGGCAGCCACCCGCACCGATATCGATGCCTCGGTCGGCTATTACGGCGTCGGCAT
>JANLUV010000488.1:0-10155 GCA_031363685.1 Alphaproteobacteria bacterium
TCCGAAGCCGCGCGCGAAGTGGCGCGGCGCGACGCGATGGCGTGCGATCCGGCTACAGTCGACTGACCGGTCAGCTGCGCACCGTGTTCCACAGCCGCTGGTAGGTCAGCGCGATCAGCCCGCCGAACAAGGCAAGCCCCAGCGGCACCGCCAGTGCATACGGGGGCAAGATCGCCAGCACATCGGGATCGCCCCGCCACGCCACCACGCCCGCGTACAGCACCTGAAACAGGCTATCCCCCACGATCAGCCCGGTCGCGGTCAGCACGCCCATCCGTGCGGCAAAAGCGGGATCGCGGCGCCGGGCGGCCCAGCGGTTATACAGGTGGCCCAGCACCGCGCCGGTCACCACCATGATCCCGGCCGACATCGGCAGGTACATCCCCATGCCTACTGCAAGCGGGGGCAGGCTGCGCTTGCCAGACGTGCGCAAGGCGGCATCGACGCCGATCGCCACCAGCCCGATTACCACCCCGCCGCCGATCAACTGCCAGTCCAGCCCCGCGCCCAGAACGCCTTGCGCGATGGCGGAAATCAGCGCGGCTTGCGGCGCGGCCAGCGCATCCTTGCCCGCTCCCGGCGCGCCCTGGAACCCGAACGTGGTGTTGAGCAGGTCAAGCACCGGCGGGATCACCAGCGCCCCGAACACCACCCCGAAGATCAGCGCAACCTGCTGCCGCCACGGCGTCGCGCCGACCAGTTGCCCGGTCTTGAGATCCTGCAGGTTGTCATTCGACACCGTCGCCACGCCGAACACGATGGCGGTGACGAACAGCGCGAACGCCACCAGCCCGCGCGTCGCCTCGGCATCGCCGCCGCGCCCGTGGATTGCCGCGAGCAGCAGCGCCATCCCCAGCACCGCCAGGATGCCGATCCCCGACACCGGACTGTTCGATGCGCCGATCAACCCGGCCATGTAACCGCAGACCGAAGCGATCAGCACCCCGGCGACCAGCACGAAGACAATCCCGACACCTACGCTTAGCCCCCCGATCCCCGGCGCAAAGCCCCACAGCAGCGCACCGATCGGGATCAGCGAGACGAGGATCGTGCCGCCGACCACGCCGATCGGCAGGTCCCGCTCGGTCAGGTCCAGCGCCGCGAACCCGCCGGCCTGCCGCGCCCGGCTGGCGGCAATTGCCGCGCCGATCCCGCGCACGATCGGGCCGATCACTTGCACCAAAGTCCAGATCGCCGAAATCCCGATCGCGCCCGCGCCGATGAAGCGCACCTTGTGGCGGAATGTCTCGCCCACGAAATCGGCCAGCTCCACCCCGTGCGGCGGCCCGCCCACGGTCATCAGCGGCAGGATCACCAGCACCCCCAGCACGATCCCGGTCAGCAGCGCAAGGCCCACCGCCAGGCCGACCAGATGGCCCACCCCGATCAGCGACAACGACAGCGTGGCCGACAAATTGGTAGCGCCCGCGCCGATCCGCACCGTCGTTGCCGCATCCTCGGCCACCAGCTTGAGCTTGGCGACAAGCGGATAGAGCGCCGACACGACCGAGCCAAAAATGACTGCCTGCAATCCCTTGCGGTTTTCTTCCGCGCCGCCCACCCCGGCGCCGACTTTCAGCACTTCGGCGGCAGCGACGCCTTCGGGATATGGCAAGTCCGACCCCGTCACCAGTGCGCGGCGCAGCGGGACCGAATACATCACGCCCAGAATTCCGCCGATGGCGATCACCCCGACCGACTCCCAATACGGAAAGCCGGTCCACCAGCCCACCATCACCAGCCCCGGCAGCACGAACACGATGGCTGACAACGTCCCCGCCGCGCTGGCGACGGTCTGGACGATGTTGTTTTCCTGGATGGTCGCTCCATCGAACGCTTTCAGCACCGCCATCGAGATCACCGCAGCCGGGATCGAAGTGGCGAAAGTCAGCCCGACGCGCAGGCCCAGATAGACGTTGGCGGCGGTGAACACGATCGTCAGCAACCCGCCAAGGATCACGCTGCGCACCGTCAGTTCGCGCGGCCGTTCACTCATGCGGCTGGTCCCCCGATATTCGCTATCCGGACGAGGTGATGGCACATGCCGCCGTGCCGGCAAACGGGTTTCGCGCGGCGGCCGGGTGGGCCGGCGCTCAGGGCGTGAACAACACCGCCGTGCCCGGTCGCACCATCTGCGCCAGTCGCGCCGCGTCCCAGTTGGTCAGCCGCACACAGCCATGGCTTTCGGCCCGCCCGATCGTTTCCGGACTGGGTGTGCCGTGGATGCCGTAATGGGGCTTGGACAGATCGATCCAGACCACGCCGACCGGCCCATTGGGCCCCGGCGGCAAGGTGGCTTTGCGCTCGTTTGCCCCGGCGTCCCAGAACAGTGCCGGATTATAGTGGAACTTCGGATTGCGCGAGACGCCGTTGATCTTCCAGCGCCCCAGCGGTCGGACAAGTCTGGAAATTCGCATGAATTCTCCCCGTGCATGCGGCCCATCCGTGCGCCGCACGGAGACAACGCACGAGGCGGCGGGAATGTCCGGGGTCAGCCCAGCCCGAGCGCCGCGTTGAAAGCCCGGACCGCCGCAGCTTCGTCCCCGTTCCACACCGCGCCGGCCACCGCGATGAAATCGGCCCCCGCTTCGGCCAGCGCCGCGCAGGTGTCCGGGGTGATCCCCCCGATGGCCACGCACGGCAGCTCGAAAAAGGTCTGCCACCATTCAAGGATGTCGAGTTCGGCCTTGTGCTCCACGGCCTTGGTCGTCGTCGGGAAAAACGCCCCAAACGCCACGTAATCCGCCCCGGCCTCACCCGCTTCCATCGCGAAATGGCGGCTGTTGTTACAGGTCACGCCGATCTGCACGGTGCGGCCAAGTTCTTCGCGCGCCTCCTGTACCGAGCCATCGCCCTGACCAAGGTGGACACCGTCGGCGCCCAGCCGCTTGGCCAGGCTGATCGAATCGTTGACGATGAAGGCCACTTCGCGGTCCGTGCAGATCCGCTGGAGCGGTTCCGCCAGCCGCGCGGCGGCATGGTCGTCCAGCCCCTTGACCCGGAACTGGAACGCCGCGACGGTTCCGGCATCGAGCGCGCGGGCCAGCCGATCGGGAAACTCCCCGCCGACTTCGAGCGGGGAGATCAGGTAAAGCTGGGTGGGCAGGCGCTTGATCACATATGACATGATCGCCGCTCTAGACGAGGTCATCACGTTCGGGAACAGTTGTTCGTACCAACAGGTTGTAAGGCCATGAACCGGATTTCCCTGATCGCCGCCCCGCTCCTGCTGGCCCCCTTGCTGGCAGGGTGTGTCAGGTTCCAGACCGTCAAAGACGGGATCACCCGCGCACGCATCGACGAGCCAGTGGCGGTAAACGGCATGCAGGTTACGCCGACCCGGCTGGTCGAAGACAGTCGCTGCCCGATCGGGGTACAATGCATCTCGGCAGGGCAAGTCCGCATCGCGGTGCGGATCGGCGGCGCTGATCCGGGGGCCGGGCCGGTCGAACTGACCCAAGGCCAGCCTGCCGGGATCGCGGGCGGAGCGCTGGAACTGGTCGAAGTCTATCCCGAGCGGCGCAAGGACTGGACGCTCTACCCCGACGAATACCGCTTCGGGTTCACCTTCACTCGCCGGCCATAGCCAGGATGTGCGCCCACTCCTCCGGCTGGATCTCGGCCACGGACAGGCGCGACAGGCGAACCAGTTCCATCCCGGCCAGCGCCGGATCGGCCTTGATCCAGGCCAGCGTCACCGGCCGGGCCAGCTTGCGCACCGGCGTTACCTTGACCGCCGCCCACTTGCCCTCGGGATCGGTCGGATCGGTCAGGCCGCCCTGGCTGATCGCGGCGATCCCGACGATCTCCTTGCCGATGTTGGAGTGATAGAAGAACGCCAGATCACCGACCTGCATCGCGCGCAGGTTGTTGGCCGCGCGGTGGTTGCGCACGCCGTCCCACGTCCCCTCGCCCTCGCGGACAAGATCGTCCCAGCTATAGGCATCGGGTTCGGACTTCATCAGCCACAACCGGCCCGAATGCCCGACCGGTTTGATATCGCTTTTGCCCATGAAACCCGTCTCCGTTCCGCTATAGGCTGACCGTATCCGCAATGCCGGGACGAATGACAACCATGGATCTTGCTGCCCTTCCGATCCTTTCGCTCACCGACAATCCGGCCCGCTTCGCGGCCGAAATCGGCGCGTCGTTCCGCAGTTGCGGCTTTGCGATGGTCCGCGATCATGGCCTCGACCCCGCACTGGTGGCCCGCGCATGGGCGTTGACTGAGCAATTCTTTGCGCTGCCCGAAGCGGAAAAGCGGTCGTATGCCCTGCCCGGTCTTGGCGGCGCGCGCGGCTACACCCCGTTCGGCACCGAAATCGCCAAGGGTGCCGCCGCGCATGACCTGAAGGAATTCTGGCACGTCGGCCGCGATCTGCCGGCCGGGCATCCGCTGCTGTCGGATTCGATGCCGCCGAACATCTGGCCGGCGCGGCCTGCGGGTTTCCGCGAAACCTTCGCCGAACTTTACGCAGCATTCGACCGGGTCGGCGCCGCCATCCTGTCGCGGATCGCGGTCGACCTCGGCCTTGCTGCAGACTGGTTCGAACCCGCGATCGCCGATGGCAATTCGGTCCTGCGCCTGCTGCACTATCCGCCGGTCGCCAATCCGGCTCGCGGCGCGATCCGGGCCGGCGCGCATGAGGATATCAACCTTATCACCCTGCTGCTGGGCGCCGAGGAAGCCGGGCTGGAACTGCTGACGCAGGGTGGCCGCTGGATCGGCGTGTCCCCGCCCCAGGGGGCGCTGGTGGTCAACATCGGCGACATGTTGCAGCGCCTGACCAACCACGTGCTGCCGTCCACCACTCACCGCGTGCGCAATCCGGACGGGATGCGGGCCGGTTGCAGCCGCTATGCAATGCCGTTCTTCCTGCACTTGCGCAGTGATTTCCGGTTCGCCACGCTGCCGCAATGCATCACCGCCGAAAATTCCGATCGCTATCCGGTATCGATCACCGCCGATGATTACCTGCAGGAGCGCTTGCGTGAAATCGGGCTCAAATCGTAATTTCCCATGCAGAGAATACTTTCCGCCACAATGTAACCGGATCGCTTTCTAGGTGTTAACCGAATATCAAGTGTAATCGCCTATTTCCTGTCCTTCGAATGATGGGGAAAACCGTCTTGGGCGAGAGCGACACTACAACAGCGCATCTGGACGGTATGGCCGACCACACCGAAGGTACGCCGGCGGCTGGCGGACGCGTCACCCGCGCCGATCGCGACGTGCTGGTGCTGGCCATTGGCTTTACCGCGATCATGATGTTCGTCTTGACCGGCGGGAACATCATGCCGCAAGTCATCCGTTCGCTGCAGGGCATCGGCCTGCCGCCAGACCGGCTGCTGTCCTCGGCGTTCCTGCTCAATATCGCGCTCGTGATCTTCGGTTGGCGGCGCTACCGCGACCTCACCGTGGAAGTGACCGAACGGCGCCGCGCCGAAGACCATGCCCGCCAGCTCGCCGAAACCGATCCGCTGACCGGCTGCCTCAATCGCCGTTCGATCGGCCCGGCAACGCATGCCCTGATCACTGCCTGCGCCGAACGGGCGGAACTGGTAGCGTTCATCATGATCGACATCGACAACTTCAAGCGCATCAACGACGCCAACGGCCATACCGTGGGCGATGCGGTGCTGCAGGAATGTGCCCGCCGGATCAACGATCTGCTACCCGATCGCGCGCTGCTGGCGCGACTCGGAGGCGATGAATTCGCCTGCGTCCTGCCGTTCCGATCGGGCATGGCCGACCGGGTCAGCGAGTTTGCCGACCGGGTGACGGCAGGGGTCGCCCGCCCGGTCAACCTGGGTGACGCAGCTATTGAAGTCACCGTTTCAGTGGGGATCGCCCGCTCCGATTCCGCCGCCGATCCGCACCGCCCGGTCGATGCGCAGGAACTGCTGCACATGGCCGACGTGGCGATGTACCAGGCCAAGAAGGCGGGCAAGAACCGCTTCATGTGGTTTGAACGGCCGATGGAAAGCGAACTGCGGTTTCGCAGCGATCTCGAAGCGGCGATGCGCGCCGGGATCCCGGCCGGTGAATTCGTGCCCTACTACGAACAGCAGATCGATCTCGACACCGGCCGCATTTCCGGTTTCGAGATGCTGGCACGCTGGCAATCGCCGCGCTTCGGTATCGTCGGGCCCGAAGTCTTCATTCCGGTCGCCGAGGAAATCGGCGTCATTGCCGAGCTGTCGGAACGCCTGATCCGCCAGGCGCTGGCCGATGCGCGTGGCTGGCACCCCAGCCTGTCGCTGTCGATCAATATCTCGCCGATCCAGCTGCGCGATCCGTGGTTTGCGCAAAAGCTGCTGAAGCTGCTGATCGAGGGCCAGTTCCCGCCAAGCCGGCTGGAAATCGAGGTGACCGAAAGCGGCCTGCACGAGAACCTCGGGCTGGTCCGGTCGCTGATCACCAGCCTGAAGAACCAGGGCGTGCGGATCAGCCTTGATGATTTCGGTTCGGGCTACAGTTCGCTGGCGCAGCTGCGCAGCCTGCCGTTCGACCGGATCAAGATCGATCGCAGCTTCGTGACCGCCATGCCGGGCAACCGCGACAGCACGGCCATCGTCCAGGCAATCTCTTCGCTGGGCGAAGGCCTGGGCCTGCCGATCACTGCCGAGGGGGTGGAGAACGCGGAAGTGGTCGAGCAGTTGCTGCGCATCGGCAACTTCACTGTACAGGGCTATCATTATGGCCGCCCTGAACCGGCGGACCTCACCCTGATCCGCCTGACCAACCTTGGCCTGCTCGCCGCACTAACCCCGTTGGCCCACACCCCGGCGCATCTCGCCCCGGCGCATCTCGACCCGGCACCGTTGACCGGCACCGCCTGAGGCTGGACGGAACCCCGCTTAACGCCTAGATCGCGCGCCATGCGCGTACCCTTCGTCAAGATGCACGGCCTCGGCAACGATTTCGTCGTGCTCGATGCGCGCGTGGATGTGGTGCCGGCGATGGATGCGCGGCTGGCGGCCGCGTTGGCCAACCGCCATACCGGCATCGGCTGCGACCAGGTGATCCTGCTCGAACCCTCCACCACCGCCGATCTGCGGATGCGTATCTTCAACGCCGACGGCAGCGAAGTTGCCGCCTGCGGCAACGCCACCCGCGCGGTCGGTCTGCTCCACGGCGGCGTCGCCCGGATCGAGACGCTGGCCGGCATCCTCCATGCCGCCCCTGCGGATGCGGGCATCGCGGTGGACATGGGCGAACCGCGCTTCGGCTGGGACGAAATCCCGCTGGCTTATGCGCTGGACACGCTGACCCTGCCGGTCGGCTGGGAAGACCTGGACGGCGCGGTCGCGGTCAACGTCGGCAACCCGCATGTGATCTTCTTCGTGCCCGATTGCGATGCGGTCGATCTCGCCCGGCTCGGCCCCCTGATCGAAACCGACCCGTTGTTTCCCGAGCGGGTCAACGTCAACGTCGCCACCATCGACAGCCGCAGCGTGCTTCGTCTGCGCGTGTGGGAACGCGGGGCGGGCCTGACGCTGGCCTGCGGCACTGGCGCCTGCGCCACTGCCGTCGGCGCGATGCGGCGCGGGCTGGTGGACCGCGACGTGCGCGTGACCCTGCCTGGCGGCGCGCTGACCATCGCCTGGGGGGCGGACAACCGCATCATGATGACCGGTCCCGCCACCGAAGCCTTCCGGGGCAGCTTCGATCCGGTAGCTTACGGGGTTTCTTCGTGACGGTGGAAGTCGTGTCGCTCGGCTGCCGGCTCAACTTATCGGAAAGCGAACACCTGCGGGCAATTCTCGCCGGCGCGGATGATCTGGTGGTGATCAATTCCTGCGCCGTGACCGCCGAAGCGGTGCGCCAGACCCGGCAGGCAATCCGCAAGGCCCGCCGCGCGCACCCCGCCGCGCGGCTGCTGGTCACCGGTTGCGCCGCAGAAACAGAACGCGCCGCGCTTGCCGCGATGCCCGAAGTGGACGGGCTGATCGCCAACGCCGCCAAGCTCGATCCGCGTGCGTGGAACCTGCCCCCGGCCAGCGAACGCGCGCCTTCCGCCGCCTATACCCGCGCCTATGTCGCGGTGCAGAACGGGTGCGACCACGCCTGCACGTTCTGCGTCATCCCCCAAGGGCGCGGCGCCAGTCGCTCGGCCCCGGTGGTCGACGTGCTGCGCGACATCGATGGCCACCTCGTCCGGGGCACCCGCGAAGTGGTGCTGACCGGGGTTGACCTCACCTCATGGGGGCAGGACCTTCCCGGCACGCCCCCACTCGGGACGCTGGTGGCGGCAATCCTCACGGCTTTTCCAACCCTGCCCCGGCTGCGCTTATCCTCGCTCGACGGGGTGGAGATCGACCCGCTGCTGTTCGATCTGATCGCGGGAGAAGTGCGGGTGATGCCGCACGTCCACCTGTCGCTGCAGCACGGGCACGATCTGGTACTCAAGCGGATGAAGCGGCGCCACCGCCGCGCCGATGCCGCCGCGCTGGTCGAACGGCTCAAGGCCCGCCGCCCAGAGATCGCGATCGGGGCCGATCTGATTGCCGGCTTCCCCACCGAAGACGCCGCGATGCACGCCGCGAACCTGTCGATCGCCGCCGAACTCGGCGTGGTCCACGGTCACGTTTTCCCCTATTCGCCGCGTGCCGGCACGCCCGCCGCACGGATGCCGCAGGTTCCCATCGCGCTCGCCCGGGAACGCGCGGCGGAATTGCGCGCTGTTGTCGCGCAAACGCGGGCGAACTGGCTCGCAACTTTGATCGGCTCCCCGCTCTCGGTTCTTGCCGAACGCGACGGGACCGGCCATGCGGAAAACTTCGCCCGGGTGCGGCTCGCGCCCGGCATCATCCCCGGGACCATCGTGAACGTTACCCCTGCCCAAGCGATCGAAGGCCTGCTCGCATGAGCGCGGAAACCTGGACCGACCGCGTGTTTGGCGGCCTCCGGAAAACGTCGGAACGCCTGACGGAGAACCTGTCCGGGATCGTGGGTAAAACCCGGCTCGATGACGCGCAGCTCGACGATATCGAGGACGCGCTGATCCTGTCCGACCTTGGCCCAAGCGCCGCCGGGCGGATCCGCGCACGGCTGGCGGAGGAACGGTTCGAGCGCGGTGCGGACGAAGTCTCGATCCGCCAGGCGGTCGCCGAAGAAATCGCGGCAATCCTGCGGCCCGTCGCCAAGCCGCTGGAAATCACCGCCTTCCCCCGTCCCCAGGTCATCCTGGTGATCGGGGTGAACGGCTCGGGCAAGACCACCACCATCGCCAAACTGGGCCATTTGTTCCAGGAACAGGACTATTCGGTGATGTTCGCCGCGGGCGATACGTTCCGCGCCGCCGCGATCGGCCAGCTTGGGATATGGGCCGACCGGATCGGCGTGCCCGTGGTCAAAGGGCCGGAAGGCGGCGATCCGGCCTCGGTCGTGTTCGATGCGGTCAAGCTGGCGACGCAGCAGGGCATCGATGCACTCGTCGTCGATACCGCCGGGCGGCTGCACAACCGCCGCGAGCTGATGGACGAACTGGCCAAGATCCGCCGCGTGCTGGGTCGCCTCAACCCCGAGGCCCCGCACGATGTGGTGCTGGTGCTGGACGCCACCAATGGCCAGAACGCGTTGCAGCAGATCGAGATATTCAAGGAAGTGGCAGGCGTGACCGGAATCGTGATGACCAAGCTGGATGGCACCGCGCGCGGCGGCGTGCTGGTCGCGGCGGCCGAACAATACGGCCTGCCGATCCATGCCATCGGCGTCGGCGAGAAGATCGATGACTTGCGCCCGTTCGATCCGGAACTGGTTGCGCGGGTGATCGCGGGAGTAGCGTGATGAGCGAAGCTGAAGACACCCCCACCGCCCCGCCCGCCAAGGCCGCACCCGCCAAATCCAGTTGGATCAATCTGGCGGTCGATTACGGCCCGATCGTGCTGTTCTTCCTGGTCTATCGCTACTACGCACCAGCCGACCATGAACAGTCACTGGGCGAAGTGACCGCAGTGATCGCGGGCACGGTTGCGTTCATGATCGGCGCGGTCATCGCGTTGGCCGTCAGCCTGCTCAAGTTCCGCCGCGTCGCACCGATGCTGTTGCTATCGACCGCGCTGATCGTGTTCTTCGGCGGATTGACCGTGATCCTGCACGACAAGTTCTATATCCAGATCAAGCCGACCGCGATCTACCTGTTGTTCGGA
>JANLUV010000493.1:0-3139 GCA_031363685.1 Alphaproteobacteria bacterium
GGCGCAACCGTTACCCTGCTCGACGAAGATGAAAAGCCGGTGCGCTATCAGATCGTCGGCCCCTACGAAGCCGATGCTCGCGTTGGTCGGATCAGCTACAACTCTCCGCTTGGCCGGGCGCTGATCGGTCGCCGGGCGGCGGACGAGGTGGAGGTGACGGTCCCGTCGGGCGACCGCTTCTACGTGGTCGAGAAGATCGAGTTCATCTGACTCCGGGCGGCGGCTGGTTGTGGCGAATCAGGCCGCCGAATTGAGCGGTACATCGGGTTCCAGCAGCCGATGCAGGTGTACCACCACGTACTTCATTTCCGCGTCGTCCACGGTCCGCTGCGCACAGCTGCGCCAGGCGTCTTCCGCTTCGGCGTAACTGCCGTAGACGCCAACGACGTCCAGATTCTTCAGATCGACGAAATCAAGGCCCTGGGGGTCGCTGACGCGGCCGCCCATGACGAGGTGTAGTTTCTGCATTGCGGTATGATTCCCAGGGAGAGCGGAGCGGGCATATTAGCCGCTCCACGCGCTTGTTCCAAGAGTCAGTGCCGCAACTGCGACGTAAATCGGAGTACCTTCTGGGCGAGGCGCAGTCCGGTGTCGCGCGCGCCTTCGGCGGCATCGCTCGCCGCTGCCAGCGCACGCTTGCCCGCTTCGTTGGCGTTTTCGCTCATGCTGCCGGACAGATCGGCGAGTTTGCCCGAAAGATCGTCCAGCTTCTGGCGGCCTTCGCGCGTCACGGTGGCGGCGGTTTCATTGGCGGCGTCGAGCGTGTTGCGGCCGTAAGTCAGGCCCAGTTCGCCCGCGACGGTCGCTGCAGCGATCGCCCCCCGGGTCAACTTGCGGGCCGTACCCTTAGGCATTAATGCTCCGACGACCACGCCCACGGCGAGACCGCCAAGCATTAGCGCAAACGGGTAATCCATCGCCAGCGCCTTGACGCCTTCGGGTGGTTCCCGCCGTGGCACGGCCGGTTCCGCCAGTTCGGCTTGCGATTGCTTCACCTTGGTGCGGATGGCGTTGCGATTGGTTTCGGCGTCGCTCACGTCTTGATCCTTTTCTCGGTCCATGTCCGCAAACGCCCCCGGATGGATGACGGTTCCCCGCCGCTTGCACGACCAACAAGTTTGCCTGCCAAGCGGCCCAAGGGCCGGCGCCCCAGCCATGCCAGAACGGTGAGCGCGGTGCCAACCACGACGAGGCGGTTGTCCCGGACGACCGCGATGGTTTCGTCCGCGCCGTTTTTTGCCCGGTCAAGCGCCTCGGCGGTCACGCGCTGCCCAATGCTGCGCTCGGCCAATGCGCCACGCACCCGCGTCAGGCGGGTATCGAGAACGGCACGGGCCGCATCGCGGGTCGTGCGATCATCGGCCAGCTGTTGTTCCGCTGCGTTCACTGCGGCTGTTCTCCACCGGTGGCCCGGCCGGTGATCGCCGCTTTGGCGCGCTGCCACCGCCGGCTGGCCAGCTTTACGCAGATGAATGCAATGCCGGCCAAGCCGCCCGCGACAATCGCGGTGGCGCCCCAGGCTGTTACCAGCGGCACCAGCGCCAGCAGCAAGCCGACCGTGAGGGCAACCAGCGCGAACACCGCCAGCACCGCCGCCAGTACGCCGTAGAGCGCGATCGATCGCGCCGCCTCGCCAGCAACTGCCGCGCGGGACGCCTGATAAGCGAGTTCGGCCTGGGCCAGCGTCCGGGCGTCGTCCGCCAACCGGCGCAAGTCGGCAATCACTCCGCCGACGCCCGGATCACCGTTGACGTCGGCTGGAGCATCTGCTTCGGCGGCGGCAGCTTCGGGATCAATGCTCATGGCCGCAGACAAGCCGCCTGCAGCCCCGTCTGTCAATCACCGCTTTCCGGCTTTGAGCCCTTGAACAGCCGCGCGACGAGAAAACCGGCGGCGGCAGCGATGCCGACGGCGATTGCCGGGCTGTTGCGGACCGCTTCGCGGGCATCGTCGCCCAGTTCGCCAAGGTCCTTGGCTTCGATCTTGGCCGCAACCTCTTCCATCGACTTGGCGGCCGAGCGGGCATAGTCGCCATACTTGACGCCCAGCTTTTCGTCGATCGTGCCAGCATTATCGGTCACGATCTTCGACAGTCCGGTGATGCCTTCGGCCACCTTCATCTTGCCGTCATGCGCCAGCGACGCGGCCTTTTCCTTGGCCTGATCGCCCATTGCCTTGGCATCTTCGATCAGGGCATCGCTTTTGTCGGTGATTTTTTCGCGATAGGCGCCGGCGGTGTCCTGCGCCTGCTTGCCCAGTGCCTGGGCACCGGCCTTGGCTTCTTCCAGCGCCTTGGCGAACTTCGCCTTGGCAGCGCCGGTCAGCTCTTCGGCAGCAGCGCCGGCATCGGCCAGGGCCGAATCAATGGTGGGGGTCCCGGCAGCCATCTTCGACTTGCCAGCAGGCGTGGGCTCTACCGTTTCCGGGGTTTCAGTGCGTTCGGCCATGTTCGTGCTCAATCCTTTGCTTTCCGGGGGTGTGTTTGTCGTCGGCCCGGCCGGAAGTCGATCTACGATCCGCGCGAAAACGCGATTTTTGCTCACGCATTCGCATGATGCGGCAACGCGGCTTGCCTGCCAAGGTTCCTTACGCCAAGGGGCTTGCGAAATTTCCGAATATCGCACTGCAACAAGGAGCAAAATGCGATGACCGCAATCATTGACATCCACGGCCGCGAAATTCTCGACAGCCGCGGCAACCCGACCGTCGAAGTCGACGTGCTGCTTGACGACGGCAGCTTCGGTCGTGCCGCAGTCCCCTCGGGCGCCTCGACCGGCGCGCATGAGGCGGTGGAACTGCGCGATGGCGACCAGTCGCGCTATCTGGGCAAGGGCGTGCTCAAGGCCGTTGATGCGGTCAACGGCGAGATTGCCGGGATGCTGCTGGGCATCGATGCCGAAGACCAGCGCGACATCGACCTGGCCATGATCGACCTTGACGGGACCGAGAACAAGGCCCGGCTGGGCGCCAACGCCATTCTGGGTACCTCGCTCGCCATCGCCAAGGCCGCCGCCGATGCGCGCGGGCTGCCGCTGTATGCCTATATCGGCGGCGTTTCGGCGCATGTCCTGCCGGTGCCGATGATGAACATCATCAACGGCGGCGAGCATGCCGACAATCCGATCGACTTTCAGGAATT
>JANLUV010000496.1:0-2424 GCA_031363685.1 Alphaproteobacteria bacterium
GTCAAGCGCACGGCTCAGCACAACCGCGCTGGCCGTGGCTTCCTTGTCGCCCTGCGTGCCCTTTTTAATGAGGTTTGGCACACGTTGTTCAAGCGATTCAAGGTCCGACAGCATCAGCTCGGTCTCGACCGTTTCAGCATCCGAAATCGGGTCGATCTTGTTGTCGACATGCTGGATATCGTCGTTTTCAAAGCAGCGCAGGACGTGGACGACCGCGTCCACCTCGCGGATGTTGCCGAGGAACTGGTTGCCCAGCCCTTCGCCCTTGGATGCGCCGCGCACCAGCCCGGCAATGTCGACGAAGCCCAGCTGGGTCGGGATGATCTTCTGGCTGCCGGCGATCCGCGCCAGTGCGTCGAGCCGGGGATCGGGCACGCCGACGTTGCCGACGTTGGGCTCGATCGTGCAGAACGGATAGTTCGCCGCCTGCGCCGCCTGCGTTTCGGTCAGCGCATTGAACAGAGTTGACTTGCCCACGTTCGGCAAACCCACGATCCCGCAACGAAAACCCATTCCACACTCCACATGCCGATTTCGCGCCGGCCCATAGCGGGCGGGGGAAGCTTTGGCCAGTTTTCCGCAAAACTTAGCCGCTGCCACGGCGAAGCCAGCGGCGTTGGTTTCGACCAGACCATTACCCGCGGCCGGTTGTTTTCACGTAAAATTCAGACCTCAGGTCCAGTTTCCCGGCACATCCTTGCGGAGAATCTCATGAAGCCCGGTTACTGGATTGCCGTCGTTCTTGCCCTTGGCCACCCGCTGGCCGGCTGTGGCAACGATCCGCAGGCGCTGCTGGCCCGCGCCCGGCAGGAATATGCCGCGCACGATTACAAGGCCGCACAGCTCGATCTGGCAACCGTGCTGAAGGCGCAGCCGAACGATCCTGCGGCGCTGGAGTTGCACGCCCGCACCGCGCTTGCCACCGGCGACGGGGAGTCCGCCAAGGCCGCGCTTGATGCGCTGGGCGCGGCCAGGCGTCCGGCCGATTTCGCCCTGTTGGTCGGCGAATCGGCACTGCTGCGCGAGCAACCGCGCGAGGCGGTGGCCGCCGTCGCGCAGGACCGCTCGGCGGAAGGCGCCCGCATCCGCGCGCTCGCCGCGCTGCAACTGGACGATACCGAGGGTGCGGCTGGCGCATTCGCCGCTGGCGATAACGGCCGGGATCCGGCGGCACGCCCGACGGCGCGTTATCTGGCGGACTATGCCCGCTTCCGTCTGCATCAGGGCGATACTGCGGGCGCCCGCGCGCTGGTGGCGCGGGCGCTCAAGGCCGATCCGGCCGCGCTTGATGCGCAACTGGTCGATGCGCGGCTGGCGGTGGCCGGGGGCGACCTTGGCCGGGCACTGACGATCTATGACGCGGTCGGCAAGCGCTGGCTGGGCAACCTCGCGGCGCTGACCGGCAAGGCTGCGGTGCTGGGCGATCTGGGCCGGACCAAGGAAATGCAGGACGTGCTAGCTGCCGCTGCCGGGGCCGGGATAAGCGAGCCGGGAATTGCCTATCTGCAGGCCCGCGCCGCCGCCGCCCGCAATGACTGGCAAGGCGCACGCACCATTCTCCAGGCGAGCGAACGGCAACTGGCCGGCCGGACCGACGCACAACTGCTGTACGCGCAGGTGCTGACCCGGCTGGGCCAGCCCGAACAGGCCCGCGCCCGGCTCCAGCCGCTGCTGACCAAAAATCCCGCCGATCTGGCCGTGCGCCGCGCGCTGGCGCAGGCCGCGCTGGCCGCCCACGATCCGGCGGGCGCGGTGGAGGCGCTGCGGCCGCTGGCCGCGCAGCCGACTTCGGCCAGCGAAGACCTGCGCGTACTGGCCAATGCGGCGCAGCAGGCGAGGGATCCGGACGCGGCGAAATTCGCCGAACGGGCGAAATACCCGAGCCCGCAGGAACTGGCGAAAACGCTGGCCGATGCCGACTCCGCGCTGAAGACGCGCAACTGGGGCAACGCCATCGCCGCCTATGAGCACGTCATGGCGGTGACCGACGGCAGGAACGCGCTGGTCCTCAACAACCTGGCATTCGCGCAGGACCAGGTCGGGAACAAGCAGGTCGCGCTGGACTATGCGCTGCGGGCGCTGAAACAGGCGCCGGGCAATGCCTCGGTGATGGACACGGCCGGGTGGCTGATGATCCAGACCGGCGGGGACAAGGCCAGGGCGCTGCAATTGCTGCGCACCGCCGCGCAAAAGGCGCCGGAGAATGCCACCATCGCCGCGCACCTTGCTGCGGCGACGCGCAAGTAAGGCTGGCGGACGCTGCGGACCTTGCCCTCAGGTTAACGGACGCAGCCCACCGCTCGCCGCGCCCCATCCAGCGGCTATGCCGGAACAAACTGCGGTGCTGACTGGTTTTGCCGACGTACCCCGCTTGGGAGAACCAGCATGAAGAAATTTCTGAACGGCAGCGTGGCCGCGCTCGTG
>JANLUV010000508.1:0-4650 GCA_031363685.1 Alphaproteobacteria bacterium
CCAGCAGGTCGTGCAGCAGCGCAGCATAGACCGGAACCGCCTCGATATTCTTGAGCGCGGCCCAGCTGCCGGTCTGTTCGATCCGGCGGATCGTCTCGCCGATCGGGATGCCGGTCGCGCCGGGTTTTTCGGCGATGCCGACGGGCAGGTCGGCAAAGTTGTATTCAACCGAAGTCGCGGGCAGCGCCTCGGCCAACCGGGCCAGCGCGTCCAGTTCCAGCAGCGGGTGCGCGGTCAGCGTGTGGCGCAACTGGTGCGGCACTTCGGGATAATGCGCGGCAAAAGTCGCGCGGGCCTCGGACGAAAACACGCTCATGCGGTTACTCCAACCGGACGGCGGGACAGTTCGGCGGCGGCAAGTCGCTGGAACACCGCGCGGCGCAGCCCCCCGCCGATGGCGAGCGAGATCCGCCCGATCGTGCGGCGTTCGCGCCACAAATGGTCGATCATCGGGTGATCCGCCGCCGCGCAGCTGTCGCACCACTCCAATTCCGCGCCGCTCAGCAATGCAAGGTTTTCACGCTGCAGCAGAACACCCGGCGAAAACCGGGCGAATTCTTCGTCGAACGCGGTCTTGTAAGAAAACGCGCCCGGCGGGGTCAGGAACGTCGCCAGCATCGCGATCGGCCGGCCGTCCAGCGTCAGCGTCAGCCGCTCGAGCCGTCCGCGCGCCGCGCCGCCGGCCAGCGCCTCGGCGAATAGCGCGGCGGTAGCTGGTGAACCGGCGAGCGCCGAACCGGCGGCACCTTTCCACCCGGCCGCTTCGAGCGCGAGGAACGCGGCGATCCATTCGTCCAGCCCGGCGGCGTCGTCTTGCCGGGATACGGCCACCATGCCCTGTTCGGACAGCCGGGTGAACTGGCGGCGCAGCTCCTTGCGCTTCTTGCCCGACAGCGCCGCCTCCAGATAGGCGTCGGGCGCCAGGTTGGAGGCGAGCAGGGCACGGTTCTCGCGGTGGACCAGCGCCAGCGCGCGGCCCTCCTGCTTGGCAACTGCCACCAGCGCCCGGTGCAGCGCGCCGTCCAGCGGCACTTGCGTCAGGTGCAGGAACAGCGCGGTGCCCGCCGCGCGGTCGGCATGGGCCAGCAGCGCCCGCCAGAATTCCTCCTCATGGCCCCGCGCCACCAGCGGCAGGCCAAGAAAGCAGTTGGCATGGACCCAGCTGCGCAAGTGCGGCAGCGGCCAGCCGTAATAGCGGGTCGCGCGGGTCAGCGGCAGCAGTCCAAGCCACCGCCCGTCCTGCTCCAGGACCAGCAGCCGTACCCGCCCGCCCGGATCGAGCGCGCGCAGGGCCGGGGCGAGGTACCAGCTTTCGAGGAACGGATTGGGTTCGGCCGCGCACTGCGCCAGCCCGTCCCAGCTGCCCAGCGCCTCGGCGGTCGTCGCGTCCAGCAAGCCGCGCACCGCGATACGCGGCGCAGTCGGTGCTGCCGTGCTGGCGGTACTGCGCACGCCGGTTAACCTTTACCCAGGCCGCGAATGCAGCCATCGGGTCGGCCTTACCACCCCGCCGGCAAAGGAAACCCTAACGCCGCGTGCGGATCGGCGCGCCTGTCAGCCGCGCGCCTTGCGGGCAATCGCCGACAGGCCCTTGGTCAGCTGTACCAGCCCATGCAGCCGCGCCTTGGGATCGCCCCACGCGCGGGTGACGACCAGCTTGTTGTCGGGGCGCAGCTTGATCGTGCCTTCCAGCCGCTGGGCATAGGCCACCAGCCCCAGCGGATCGGGGAACTGGTCGTTGTGGAAGCTGACCAGGGTGCCCTTCGCGCCCACGTCGATCTTGGCGATATTGGCCTCGATTGCCTGCTGCTTGATCTCGATCAGCTTGATGAGGTTGGCGGTCGGCGTCGGCAGCGCGCCGAACCGGTCGATCATCTCGGCCGACAGGGCATCGATCTCGCGGCTGTCCTCGGCGTCATTGAGCCGGCGATACAGCGCCATGCGCACCGCCAGGTCGGGCACGTATTCCTCGGGGATCATGATCGGTGCATCGACCGTGATCTGCGGGGACAATGCCGAGCGTTCACGCGCCAGCCCGATCTCACCCGCTTTGGCGGCCAGGATCGCGTCTTCCAGCATCGACTGGTACAGTTCGAATCCGACCTCGCGGATATGGCCCGATTGTTCGTCACCCAGCAGGTTGCCCGCGCCGCGAATGTCGAGATCGTGGCTGGCCAGCTGGAATCCTGCACCCAGGCTGTCAAGATCTCCCAGCACTTTCAGGCGCTTTTCAGCGGCTTCCGGCAGCTGCGATCCCGGCGGCGTGGTCAGGTAGGCATAGGCTCGGAGCTTGGCCCGGCCAACCCGCCCGCGCAACTGGTACAGCTGGGCCAGGCCGAACCGGTCGGCGCGGTGGATGATGATGGTGTTGGCCGAAGGGATATCCAGCCCGCTTTCGATAATCGTGGTGGACAGCAGCGCCTCGTACTTCTTTTCGTAGAAGGCGCTCATCCGCTCTTCCACTTCGGTCGGGCTCATCTGGCCGTGCGCGGTGACAAAGCGGATTTCGGGGACGGTCTTGCGCAGCCAGTCCTCCACCTCGGGCATGTCGGCAATGCGCGGCACGACGATAAAGCTTTGCCCGCCGCGATGGTGTTCGCGCAGCAGGGCCTCGCGCATCACCATGTCGTCCCATTCCATCACGTAAGTCCGCACCGCAAGGCGGTCGACCGGGGGGGACTGGATGGTGGACAGTTCGCGCAGCCCGCTCATCGCCATCTGCAGCGTGCGCGGGATCGGCGTGGCGGTCAACGTCAGCACGTGGACGTCGGCGCGCAGATGTTTCAGCTTTTCCTTGTGCGTAACGCCGAAGCGCTGTTCCTCATCGACGATGACCAGCCCCAGCTGCTTGAAATGCACCGTCTTGGCCAGAATCGCGTGGGTGCCGATCACCACATCGACCGTCCCGGCCGCCAACCCTTCGCGGGTCGCCTTGGCTTCCTTGTCGGTGACCAGGCGCGATAGCCGGCCGATTTCCAGCGGAAACCCGGCGAACCGTTCCTTGAAGTTGGTATAGTGCTGGCGGGCCAGCAGCGTGGTCGGCGCCACCAGCGTGACCTGCTGGCCGGACATCGCGGTAACGAAGGCCGCGCGCAGCGCCACCTCGGTCTTGCCGAACCCCACATCGCCGCAGACCAGCCGGTCCATCGGCCGGCCGGCGGCCAGATCCTCCAGCACATCATCGATCGCGCGGGCCTGATCCTCGGTCTCGTCCCACGGGAACCGGTCGACGAATGGACCATAGCTGTGTTCGTCGACCAGGATCGCCGGGGCCTGCTTGAGCGCGCGCTGTGCGGCCACTTTCAGCAGCTCGTTGGCAATCTCGCGGATGCGGTCTTTCAGCTTGGCGCGGCGCTTTTGCCAGGCCTCGCCGCCCAGCCGGTCCAGCCCGACCAGTTCGCTGTCGCTGCCATAGCGCGACAGCACGTCGATATTCTCGACCGGGATGTATAGCTTGTCACCCCCGGCATAGACCAGCAGCACGCAGTCGTGCGGGCTCTGGCCCACCGGGATCGACTGTAGCCCTTCATAGCGCCCGATCCCGTGTTCCATGTGGACCACCAGGTCGCCCGGGGAAAGCGCGGCCAGTTCGGCCAGAAAGGCATCGGCGCTTTTCTTGCGTTTCTTGCGGCGGACCAGCCGGTCACCCAGAATGTCCTGTTCGGTGACGACTTCGATTTCGTCGTTGGCGAACCCCGATTCCAGCGGCAGCACCAGTGCAACCGGCGCGCCTTTCGCGGCCAGCCCCAGCGCCTCCTGCCATGTCTCGGCGAGGACCGGGGCCGGACGCGCCGCTTCGCCCAGGATCGCGGCCAGGCGGGCGCGGCTGCCGGTGGTATAGGCGGCGATGATCGCCTTGCGGCCAAGTCCCAAGGGCTTTGGCTGGGCCTGCCCGGTCAGGTAGGTGGCGGCGGCCTCGTAGATATTGTCGCCACGCGCGCGTTCGGGCGTAAAGTCGCGGGCTGAACCGAACCCGAAATCGACCACGGCGGCGCTTTCCGGCTGGGCGAAGATATCGGTCTTGTGGATCGGCCAGCCCTGCAGCCGGGCCGCGAACTCCGCGCGCGTCAGGTATAGCGCATCCGCATCGAGCGGACGATAGGCGCCGGGCGCCTTGGCGCTGCTCTCCACGCGGGCGGCGTGATAATCGGCAATGTCGGTCAGCCGCTCTTCCTCGGCGCCCAGCGCGGCGCTGTCGATCAGCACCAGATCACTTTTGCCCAGGTGATCGAACAGCGTTTCCAGCCGGTCCTCGAACAGCGGCAGCCAGTGCTCCATCCCGGCCAGCCGCCGGCCATCGGTAACGGCCTGATACAGCGGATCGGACGTGGCATTGGCGCCGAATGTCTCGCGATAGCGGGTACGGAACCGCTTGACCGTGGCCTCGTCCAGCAACGCCTCGCTGGCGGGGAGCAACAGGTGCTCCTCTACCGTGCCGGTCGATCGCTGGGTGTTCGGATCGAACAGGCGCAGCGTTTCCAGTTCGTCGCCGAAGAAATCGAGCCGCAGCCCCTGGTCAAGGCCCGACGGATAGATATCGAACAGCGCACCGCGCACCGCGTATTCACCCGCATCGACCACGGTATCGGTGCGTGAATAGCCTTGCCGCTGGAGCAGCGCGATCAGGCTTTCGCGGCCGATCTCCATCCC
>JANLUV010000529.1:0-3321 GCA_031363685.1 Alphaproteobacteria bacterium
CCTCCCATCGCAGCGATGAAACAAGCCGCCGACCGCCACCGTGCGCCGGGCGCCAGCCATAGCAGTGGCACAGCTGCGCCCAGCATAAACGCGCCGATGTATTTTCCCGACACCGCCAGCGCCACCGCCGCACCGAGCATCGCCGCACGCCACGGGTCCGGCTTCCGCCAAAAGACGAACGCCGCAAGAAACGTGAGGGACACACCCATCAGCAGCGCTGTGTCCTCTTTCATGTAGTGCGAAAGCTCGAAAATCTGGTGGTGCAGCATGAGCGACAGCCCGGTCACCACGGCGGCGCCCCATCCCCGCCAGACGCGCGGGCCTCGGCATCCGAGAGCACGCCGCGAGGCGTCGAGACGATGGTGATGCCAAGGCCGTTACGGACTACCGGGAGTTCCTTGGAACCCGAGTAGACCCGGCGACCGGGCTTGGAGACGCGGGCCACATGCTTGATCGCAGGTTCGCCCTCGAAATACTTCAGCTCGATGCGCAGCTGCGGGTGGGCGCCGGTGGCGTCCTCGCTGTAGCCGCGGATATAGCCTTCACGTTGCAGCACCTCGAGCACGCGAGCGCGCAGCTTCGAGGCCGGCGACAGGACAGAGTCCTTCTTCGCCTGCTGGCCGTTGCGGATGCGGGTGAGCATGTCACCCAGGGGATCGGTCATCGCCATCGCTTGATCCTTACCAGCTCGACTTCGTCACGCCCGGGATCATGCCTTTGTTGGCAAGATCGCGGAGCTCGATGCGGCAAAGGCCGAACTTGCGATAGTAGCCGCGAGGGCGGCCGGTGGTGTTGCAACGGTTCCGCACGCGGGTCGGGTTTGCATTGCGCGGCAGTTCAGCCATCTTCAGCCGGGCCATCAAACGCTCGGTATCATCGAGCGTCTCATCGCCGGCAGTGGCCTTCAGCGCAGCAAACTTGGCCGCATACTTCACAACAAGCTTCTTGCGACGCTCGTTCTTGTTGATCGAACTCAGTTTCGCCATGGACTTAAGCTCTTTCCTTAAATCGCGCGAGGGCAGCGAGCGGCTTAAGCCGCCTGCTTCTACTCGGCTTCCAGGGGGAACGGGAAACCGAAGAGACGGAGCAGTTCGCGCGCCTCGTCGTCGGTCTTTGCGGTAGTGGTGACGATGATATCCATGCCACGCACCTTCTCGATCTGATCGTAGCTGATCTCCGGGAAGATGATCTGCTCCTTCAGGCCCATCGCGTAGTTGCCGCGCCCGTCGAACGACTTCGGGTTGAGCCCGCGGAAGTCGCGGATGCGGGGCATCGCGATGGTGATCAGGCGGTCGAGGAATTCGTACATGCGTTCGCGGCGCAAGGTGACCTTGCAACCGATCGGCATGCCTTCACGCAGCTTGAACTGCGCAATCGACTTCTTCGCCTTGGTGATGACCGGCTTCTGGCCGGCAATGAGTTCCATCTCGGCAGCGGCGGTCTGGACCTTCTTCTTGTCCTGGCTCGCCTCGCCGACGCCCATGTTGATCGTGATCTTTTCGATCCGGGGGATTTCCATCGCGTTCTTGTAGCCGAACTTCGCCTGCATCGCGGCTGCGATTTCGGCGTCGAACTTGAGCTTCATGCGCGGAGTGTAGGAATCAGCCATCGATCGTCTCCCCGGACTTCACGGCAACGCGGACCTTCTTGCCATCACGCTCTTCAAAGCGGACGCGGGTCGGCTTGCCGTCCTTGCCGGCAATCCCGACCTTCGAGATCGCCATCGGCGCCTCGACGCGGTCAATCCCGCCCTGCGGGTTGGTCTGGCTCGGCTTGCGGTGACGGGCGATCATGTTGACCCCCGACACGATAACCTTGCCGTCCTTCGGCAGGACCTGGACGACGGTGCCGGCACGGCCCTTGTCCTTGCCCGAACGAACGACGACGCTATCGCCCTTCTTGATCTTCGAAGCAGCCATCACAGCACCTCCGGCGCAAGCGAGATGATCTTCATGAAGCCCTTGGCGCGCAGTTCGCGGACCACCGGGCCAAAGATCCGAGTGCCGATCGGCTCCTCGTTCTTGCCGACCAGCACCGCAGCGTTGCTGTCAAAGCGGATCACCGAACCGTCGGGACGGCGAACGTCCTTGCGGGTCCGCACGATCACGGCGCGGTGAACGTCGCCCTTCTTTACGCGGGCGCGAGGCTGGGCTTCCTTGATCGAGACGACAATGATGTCGCCGACGCCGGCAGTCCGGCGCTTCGACCCGCCCAGCACCTTGATGCACTGGACGCGCTTCGCGCCGCTGTTGTCCGCGACGTCAAGGTTGGATTGCATCTGGATCATTGATCCGGTTCCTTCTTACTGGCTTTCCGGGATCTTCCCGGGAGTTCCAAATCTGTCAGACTTGCTCAGACTTCTGCTTCGAGAGCGGCCGCCTTGCCCGCTACGACCCGTTCGATGACCTTCCAGCTTTTCAGCTTGGAGACCGGAGCGGTTTCCTCGATGCGGACAACTTCGCCGGTCTTGAAGACGTTGTCTTCGTCGTGGGCATGATACTTCTTCGAACGGCGGATGATCTTCCCGTACATCGGGTGCTTCACCTTACGCTCGACCTTCACGACCACGGTCTTGTCGGTCTTGTCGGAGACGATGGTCCCGATCAGGATACGCTTGGGCATCGTTGTCTCCTTACGCCGTGCCAGAAGAACTGGGGGCCGACTGAGTGCGCTCAGTCTGCAGCGTCTTGATGCGGGCGATGTCGCGGCGCACTTCCTTGATGCGGGCCGGACGCTCAAGCTGATTGGTCGCCGCCTGGAACCGGAGGTTGAATGCCTCCTTCTTCAGGTCGCCGATATCAGCCGTCAGCTGGTCGTCGCTCTTGGCGCGAAGATCTTCAATCTTGGCCATCATTCGCCTCCGAGGTGCGAGGTGTCGCCAAGCCGGGCGACAACCTTGGTCTTGATTGGCAGCTTCATCGCAGCGCGGCTGAACGCTTCCGCAGCGAGCGGGCCGGCAACGCCGTCCAGCTCGAACAGGATGCGGCCGGGCTTCACGCGGGCAGCCCAGTATTCGATCGAACCCTTGCCTTTGCCCTGACGGACTTCGGCGGGCTTCTTCGACACCGGAACGTCCGGAAAGATGCGGATCCACAGCCGGCCCTGACGCTTGATGTGGCGCGTGATCGCACGGCGGGCCGCTTCGATCTGGCGCGCGGTGATCCGGTCCGGTTCCATCGCCTTCAGGCCATAAGAGCCGAAGTTCAGGTCCGTACCGCCCTTGGCGTCGCCCTTGATCCGGCCCTTGAAGGCCTTGCGAAACTTGTGTTTTTTCGGTTGCAGCATGTTCTTCTACCTTAACCGCGGCGATCGGCGGCAGGC
>JANLUV010000530.1:0-1606 GCA_031363685.1 Alphaproteobacteria bacterium
CCATGTCGCCGGCCTTGAACGTGTCCGCGTCGAAATTGAACTCGAACGGGCAGGCCTCGTTCGTTTCACCCATGCCTTGCATTGCCAGATCTCCTTTGCCGGCAAGATAGACATTTCCCGTTCCGCAGACAACGAAAAGGCCGCCGGATCGCTCCGGCAGCCCTTCAGGAACCAACCGTCAGGCCGGTTCAGCCAACCAGTTCTTCCGGCTTGAAGAAGAACGCGATCTCGATCGCGGCGTTCTCGTCGCTGTCCGAACCGTGGACCGAATTGGCTTCGATCGATTCGGCGAACGCCTTGCGGATGGTGCCCTCGGCAGCGTCGGCCGGGTTGGTCGCGCCCATCACGTCGCGGTTGCGCTTCACGGCGTCTTCACCCTCGAGCGCCTGGACCACGACCGGGCCGGAGATCATGAATGCAACCAGTTCCCCGAAGAACGAGCGTTCCTTGTGAACCCCGTAAAAGCCTTCGGCCTGTTCGCGGGTCATCTGGATGCGCTTCGAAGCCACGACGCGCAGTCCGGCCTCTTCCAGCATCTTGGTGACCGCGCCGGTCAGGTTGCGGCGCGTGGCGTCGGGCTTGATGATCGAAAAAGTGCGGGTAACCGCCATGGTAGTATCCTTGGGCTAGCTAAACGGGACGCGAACCGGGCGATTCACGGGAAAGTCGGCGCGCCCGTAGCCGGGAAATTGCTGCACCGCAAGGCAGACCCGGCCTGATTCGCCCTCAGGCCGCCTGCACCCAGCCCCCGTCTTCCTGCTTCCAGAATTTGCGCTCCAGCCCCTCGTGCTGGCCCAGTTTGCGCCAGCACTCGCGCGCTGCCGCCACCGTCGCATCGTCAAACACCAGGAACACCCGCTCGAACGACCCGGAATCGCCCGGGCCGGAATCCAGCACCTCATCGCGCCACACCCCGTCTGCCAGCGCCACGAACCGCGCGCCATTGGCCGGATCGACCCGGTCTGACAGCAACACCGGCTGGCGTGCATCGTGCGGCCCGCCCCTGCGGCCATTGGCGAGGAACGGCTGCTCTTGGCGCCGCCCTTGCGCGCTCCACAGCGCCTCGCTGACCCGGTCCAGCCGGGCCTGATCCGCCCCCACCACCAGCAGCCGTTCGCCGGCCTTCACCGTATTGAGCGCCAGCAGCGCCACCACGACTTCGGCCGGATCCCGGCTCGCCTGGTAGAAATCGACGCGCAACTCAGCCTTCCAGCGTATCGCGCACGTACTGGTCGAGCAGCCGCACGCCAAACCCGCTGGCGCCCTTGTCCCACGTCGGGCCGGGCTTGTCGGTCCACACCGTCCCGGCGATGTCGAGATGCGCCCACGGCGTGCCCTTGGCGATATACCGCTGCAGGAACTGCGCGGCGGTGATCGATCCACCATAGCGCGGCCCGGTGTTCTTCATGTCGGCGATCGGGCTGTCGATCAGCTTGTCATAAGCCGCGCCCAGCGGAAAGCGCCACAACGTGTCGCCGCTGGTCGTGCCCGCCGCCAGCAATGCGTCAGTCAGCGTATCGTCGTTGGAGAAGATCCCGGCGTGCTCATGCCCAAGCGAGACGATGATCGCGCCGGTCAGCGTGGCCAGGTCGATCACGGCGGCAGG
>JANLUV010000019.1:0-5319 GCA_031363685.1 Alphaproteobacteria bacterium
CGGGCGGCATCCTGCCGCGCGACAAGATCGAACGAGGCGTCGAGCGGCTCGAGGGGGGTGGCGTTTTCCATGGGGCAATTCACCTTTCGCACTATTGGGGCCGCCCCACGGGCGGCCGGTCGGAAGAGGAGGAGGAAGGATCGACAGGGGCCATCAGGCAAGCAGATGGACCCGCGCTGCGTCCTGCATGGGATGCGTGACGAGGCTCACCTCGAACAATTCGATGTCGGTCAGTTCACGGCCCGCACCATCGGCGCGATAGCCGCGCGCGGTGTAGCCGAACGACAGTCCGGTTATTGCGCCGCGCTTCAACGCGGCGCCCGCGCCGCCGTCGGGATTATCGATCGCGGCCACCACGCGCAGCCCGCGCTGGTCTTCAGCCACCGTTTCGACCCAGCCGATCCGCTGGTCGGGCCGATGCTGCCAGTACAGCGGCAGGCGCTGCTTGCGCTCGGCCAGCGTCCGGGCAAACGCGCCGGGGCGAATCACATCGCGGCCGGCGTCGCGCTTGTCGAACAGCGCGGCATACCCGGCAAAGCGCAGCGGGGTGCCGGTCATCGCAGTAATCCGGCTTGACCAAGCCTCACCGCGATGCCGACCAACAACAACGCCAGCACTCCGCTCACGATCCAACCGATCACGGTGCGCCACGCGCTGCGCTTGGCATCGCGCCACGCGGCGAGCAGCTGGCGCAGCTCCGAAAGGTCTTCGTGGGCGTTGGGATCATCAAGTCCCATCCGGGACAGCACCCGCTCCGCCCCCAGTTCGCTGGCTTCCTCGACGATCGCGCGCAGCGTCACAAGGTCGCCTCCGGCGCTGGCCGCCTGGACCAGCAGGCCAGCCAGCATGTCCTGTCTGTTCATAATATGTTCTCCTAAACCGGGTGCGCCGAAACCGGCGAAATGCCCAGCATCGCGCGCTTTTCATCGGCGCTCAGGAAATCGGCGGCGGTCACTTGCGCCCACAGCCGCTCGCGGTCCTCCGCCAGCGCGGGCACGCGGTCGAGGTCGATCGCCAGCGCAGCATCGGCGAACCAGGTCACCAGGCCTTCATGCAGCGCCGACAGCAGCTTCCCGGCCAGCGGCAGCAACGTCAGCCGCCACAGCGCCCGGTTGGCTTCGCGGTAATTGGCGTAAGTCGAATCGCCCGGCAGCCCCAGCAGCATCGGCGGTACCCCGAACGCCAGCGAGATATCGCGGGCGGCGGCGGCCTTGAGTGTGGCGAAGTCCATATCCGCCGGGGACAGGCTCAGCGATTGCCACTTGAGGCCGCCTTCCAGCAACATCGGCTTGCCGGCATTGCATTCTCCTGAGAACGCCTGCGCCAACTCGGCCTTGAGCCGGTCGAACTGTTCAGTGGTCAGCCCGCCTGAATCGCCGGTATCGTAAACCAGTGCCCCCGATGGCCGCGCCGCGTTTTCCAGCAGTGCCCGGTTCCACAGGCTCGCCGCGTTGTGCAACGCTACCGCCTGGTCGGCGGCCGACAGGCAGCCCGCGCCGTAATGGTCGTCGGCTGGATGGAATCCCTTGATGTGGATGATGTTGGGCGATGCGTCCTGATCGAGCAGCGGAATCGTCACCGCCTGCTCGCCTACCCGGTAGCCATAGGCGGTCGGCCACCCATCCGGCCCCAGTATCACGCTCACCCGCTCCGGGCGCAGCGCAAACAGTTCGGCTGGCCGCCCGCGCCCGTCCTTCAGCACTTGCACATAGCCGTTGCCGTGCAGCAAAAGCTGGCTCGCCAGCGTCTCCAGCAGCGATTGCCCGGCACTGGTGGCACTGACCAGCCGGGCCAGCGCCGGATCGGTCGGCAGCAATTGCGCCTGGCCGATCCCTTCGGCCACCAGTCGCACCGCGCGCTGCGCCACCGGGTTGTCGAGGTAGGCGCGGCGCACTGCGCCCTGATATTCGAACGGCGCCCGCGCCGAACCGGCATCGGCAAAGACCCAAGGCGAGGTGAAACTGCGCGCCAGCGGCACGCGCTCGCCGCTGCCCTTGAAGGCAGCGGCCAGGCTCTGGAAAAATGACATCGGCAAGGGCCTTTCGGATGGAATTGGTATGCTCGAGGCGGCGGTTCAGGCTCCGTGGACCCACACTCGCGGCGTCTGGCGCCGCGTCAGGCACATCTCGGTCAGCGCCCAGACCAGCGCATCGGCCCGGTCGGGTGAACGTCCCGGCCCTTCGTAGGCGCCGCCGGCCAGCAGCCCGCACAGCTCGTCCTCAAGTTGCGGAAACAGCCCGGCATGGCGCACCCGGCCGGCCTCATACAGCGCAGCCACCGGCTCGGCCCGGGCGCTCTTCCCGGCCCGCGCATGGACCAGCTTCAGCGGCAGCGTCAGGTCCGCTGCCTGCAGTACGCTCGCCACCATCGCGCCGCCCTGATTGGCTTCGGCCACGACCCGGTCGGCCTGCCATTCCCGCGCGGCTTGGGCCACCCCGCGCGCCCATCGCTCCGGGCTGGCCTTTTCCAGCGTGACATCGGCCAGCACGCGCGCCAGGCCATCCTCGCCCAGCGCGCAGACGATGATGCCGCAGGCGTCCCCGGCGGCCGAAGCCGGCGGATCCACCCCGATCACCGTCCGCCGCGCGGGCGAGGATGCCGACGGTTCGCGAACCTGTTCCAGCAAGGCGCGGGTCCACAGCGCCCCCGCTCGATCCAGGATCAGCTCACCGTCGAGTTCCTGCCGGCCCAACAGGCTTTGCCCAAAGGTGCGGCGCATGGCGTGCACGAAACGGGCCGGCAGGTTTGCGGAATTGTCGAACGTGCTGCCACGGGTGATGAAGACGCCATCTTCCGTGTCAGCCAGCAGGCGCCGCACCAATGGCATATCGCGCGGTGTGGTGGTCGCTACCACGCGCGGATCTTCGCCCACGCGCAGGCCCATCAGCAGGTTGTCCCAGGCGGCCATGGCGCGACCGCTGCTGTTGTCCCATTTGGCGATCTCGTCGCACCAGGCGTGGCTATGTTGCGGGCCGCGCAGCGATTCCGGCTCGGCGGCGGAATACAGCGTGGCCTGCGCGCCGTTTGGCCAGGTCAGCCGCCGCAGCGAACTTTCGAACAGGGGGCGCTGGCCGGGCGGGCAGATCCGCCGCAGGCCGCTGTCACCCTCCACCAGCACGGCCCGCGCTTCGCCAAGGTTCGCCGCGACCAGCGCGATCCGGGCATCCCCGTCACGCTCGGCCACGGTGCGCACCCATTCTGCGCCGGCCCGGGTCTTGCCGAACCAGCGCCCGGCAATCACCAGCCAGGTGCGCCAATCGCCGCTCGGGGCCAGCTGGGCGTCGCGCGCCCATACCCGCCAATGCCACCGCCAGCTGTTACGTTCCTGCTGCGTCATTCCTTTGACGAATTCGGCCCGCTGCGCCTCCGTCGCTTTTTCCAGCCAGATCAGCTGACCAGCATCAGGCGTCATGCCGAATGGCCCGGAACGCCAGCAATTCGGGCGCCAACGGCCCGTGCTTTCCGGCGTGGGTTTCGGCTGCCTCCTGCGCCTGAACCTGTTCGCGCAGCCGGGCCAGCTTGGCATCGATCGAAGCGCGTACTTCCTCGGCCGAAACGTTCTCCTGCTGGGCCTGGTACTTGGCGCGGGTATCGCGGTGCGCCAGCAGCAGGCGCAGCGCCGTGGCGTTGTCGTATTTCACGGCCGGCAACTCGCGCGCCTCGCCGTGGCGCAACCGGCAGAGCAGTTCCATCTCCAGGTGGTCATACCCTTCGCACAGCGCGATCAGCCACGCCTGGCCGAAGTCGCGATCGTCGCGCTTGGTCTTGTAGACCCAGCTCAAACTGATGTCCGCGCATTCGGCGGCGGCGGTGACGTTCGATGTTTCGGCAAGGCAGGCGAGGAACTTCTCCCGCCAGTTCTTCGGCGCGCCAAAGCGGCGGCGGCGCAACGGTCCGTCGCGCACGACGGCGCCGTCCGGGGATTGGAGCATGAGGATGAAGCTCCCGGTCGAAAGGGGAAAGCAAGGACTGGAGCGCCGAGGCAGCGACTCGGTCCATCGCGATGTTCTTGGTATGTACCGAAACAGCGTGACGATGTCAATCATAAATAACCATATGGGTTATCTTCTCGATGCTTGCCGCAGTGCAGCGCAGTCTCTATGCACCCTCGCGAAGCCCTTCCGGAGGATTCCCGATGCTGCGCCGCGTTTTCAATTGGACCATGGCAAAGGCGGGGCACCCCCGCGCGGAACTGTGGCTCGCGTTGTTCTCATTTGTGGAAGCAAGCTTCTTCCCGGTTCCGCCGCACCCGCTGCTCGGGTTGATGTGCCTGGCCGAACCGAAGAAGGCGGTCCGGTTCGCGGTGGTCGCCACGCTCGCATCGGTCGCGGGCGGTCTGCTCGGCTATGCGATCGGCCACTTCCTCTACGAAAGCATCGGGGCGCAGCTCGTTCACGTCCTCGGCCTGGAAAAAAGCTTCCCCAAGGCCGCGTGCTATTTGCGCGAAGTCGGCTTCTGGCTGTTCGTCGCCAAGGGCGCCACGCCGATCCCGTTCAAGCTGCTGACGATCACCGCCGGCTTCATCGCCATGCCGCTCGGCACCTTCATCGTTGCCAGCCTGGTCAGCCGCGCGATCAGCTTCATGATCGTCGGCGTGCTGTTCCGCGTGTTCGGCGCCCCGATCAAGGCCTTTATCGACAAGTACCTCGGCCTCGTCGTCGCCGCCTTCGTCATTGCCGTGGTCGGCGGCTTCGCGGCGGTCACCTTGCTGGAAGGCGGCGATCACGCCGCCGCGTCCAAGTGCGATGCCGCGACGCTCCCCATTTGAGCCGATTTCGAATCTGGTTTCATTTCCACTCTTGATGCGGCGCAGCATTCGGCAAATTATCGTCCCCTGACATCTCAGGCTTTCAACCCGCAGGGCCTGTTCTTCCCGCCGAACGGGCTCCGCATCTGGAGAAAGTGGGCCTATGGCCAGCACTGTTTCGGGCGCAGAGTTGGGCAGCGATTTCGCCAGGAAAATGGCCCGTTACGGTCGCACCACAGTCGAAATCCACTATACCTGCCCGCTCATCCCAGCTTGCTGCAGCAGTTCCTCTGGCAGCAATATGATTTCGCCCCGCGCTCCCCCGGGCTGAACCGTTTCCTCGATTACAGGCGGCGCGAGATCGAGGCGGTGCTGCACTCGGTCTGGGTCGCCCATAACCATCTGCTCGGGCCGACCGAATGGCGCGCGGTAGACGGGATCATTACGATCAACTGACCGCGATTAACCGGGCGGCGCCTGCGCCAGTCGCTGTTCCGCCTCCGCCATCGCGGCGCGCGCCACCGGCTCCATCGCGGCATAGCCGGCCCCGTTGGGATGCACCCCGTCGTCTG
>JANLUV010000032.1:0-4292 GCA_031363685.1 Alphaproteobacteria bacterium
CCTTGCCGCATTGCAACAAAGTTTCGGTAGGCGTCCAAAGGGTTAATAACGCAACGCTGCCAGGTTACTTCCCTGATCGCGTTGCCTCCCCTTCCGGGGCAACCACACGGCCAGAAAAGGACGCGCAAACCTTTGTTGTCATTGAATTACGGCGGTTAATAAGCTTGATCATGTACCAGCACCCGGACGGTCGCGGCCATGATGCTGAAATCACGCATGAGGCTCCAGCCGTTAAGATATTCGAGATCGGCATTGAGCCGGCTGGCCAGATCGGACTCGCGTTCCGTTGCACCGCGCAAGCCGCGAACCTGGGCCAGGCCGGTCAGACCTGGTTTCAATGCGTGGCGCAGCCAGTAACGTTGATCGACCTCCCAGAACAGTTTGTCACCGGCCTGCGAGCCGATCGCGTGGGGCCGCGGTCCGACGATGCTCATGTCGCCGATCAGCACATTGAACAATTGCGGCAGTTCATCGATGCTGGTGCGGCGAATGATCCGTCCGATCCGCGTGACGCGCGAATCGTTACGCGCGGTCGAGCGGTTGCCATCGGGGTCTAGCCGAGCCACCGCCATCGAGCGCAACTTGTACATTGAAAAGAAGGTATTACCGCGCCCCATCCGGCGTTGCACGAATAGCGCAGGACCGCCATCCTCGAGCACGATAATCACTGCCACTACGGCCAGCAGCGGGCTCAGCACCAAAAGCGCAGACCCCGCCAAGGCCACGTCGAACAGCCGCTTTATCGCGCGGGCGCGGAGGCCCAGCGGGCCGAGCGAAACGAGCAGCAGCCCCCGGCCGCCAGCTTGCCGCGCGCCCTTGGCGCCAAGCGTGACGATCAAATCGTCGATGACCTCGCCCTCGATGTTCGCGCCTTTGAGAATCATGGCCCAAGCCAGCCGGCGTTCGGGCACACAACTCACCACCACGCGGTCGACGTTGCGCAGGACACTCCCGATCCGGTCCAGTGCGATCGGATCGCCCAGTTCCGGCACCAGTCCGTAGCGGACCGCATCGATATGGCGCACGTCGGGCAGATTCACATCCGGTCCGCCGTCGTCGATCACCAGTTCGTTCACGACCCGGCGGCCGCAGCGCCACACGATGAACGCCCGCATCTGCGCGCGGCTCCATGGCAGGAACAGCGAGGCCGTGATTACGCTGAGTGAATAGACGACCCGCGAAAATTCATGGCTCGACCTGGTATAGAACGCGATGAACACAACGACTGCGGACGAAACCAGCAAGGCGATTACGCTGCGCGCCCCGCCGTAATCGGAATCTTCCAGCGCGCGCATGGAGTACGCCCCGTTGTACAGCGCAATCGTCAGATAGACCGGCAGCAGCATCTGCGAGAGCGTCATGCCGATCGCGGTGCCGGAAACGCCCAGATACAACCAACTGGCAAATACGAAAGCAGCGAACAGCATCGCCATGTCGGCGCACATCAGCGCAAGGTAGCTTTGCAGGCGGCGCCGTTCGAGCGCCGGCATCGCCGCAACAGCGTCGGAGGTCGCTGGCCGCCGGGCGCTGGCTTTGGCGGAAGGCACTTGAAAGTTCATCGCAGCGATCCGCCAAGAATGTTCGGAATCGGATCTGACTTAAGCTCCGACACCATATTTTCGCTCCCGGCCGGACCACCGACACCCTTATGTTGCACTGCAACGGCCTGGTAAGACAAGCGAGAGCTTTACAGTAGCCGGGTAAATTTACTTAGTACCGTTTTGGATCAATTCCTCGCAGATGCTGCTCGGGTAATCTCGGTCAGGCTCTGCGCGAGCAGCAATTCTGCGCTGTGATTATTCACCAGCAAGGCGCGGTGCAGTGCAGCGAGCCGATCGACCAGCCGTTCCAGCCGGCGCCCGCGCCAGCGCTTCAGCTGCGCGGCCAGATCGCGCTCATCCTTCCAGAACACCCGCCGCGCCGCCTTTTCCGCTTCGAGCAGCGCCCGGATGTCGCCGCGTGGACCAAGCCGGGCGGCGAGCTGAGCCAGTTGCGCGGTCCGGCGCTCGAACCCGAGCAACACTGCCACCGGATTGAGCCCCAGTTCGCGCAGGCGCCGCAGTTCCGGCGCCAGTTTTGGCGTCTCGCCGGACAATACCGCGTTGATCAGCGGCATGAACCCGTCGTCCTCGGTGCTCGCGCCAATCGCATCGAGCATTGCCGCGTCGGCGCTGCGCGGCGCTTCGGGCGTGGCATCGGCATAAAGCGCCAGCTTGGCGATCTCGGACCGGGCGATTCGCGTATCCAGCCCGGCCGCCCTGGCGATCCGCTCGGCCAGATCGCCGCCCATGCGCAGACCTGCAGCGTCAGCCATGGTGCGCACTGCGCTGGCCACCGACTTGAGATCGGGCGGCCAGAACATCGCGACCAGCGCATCCGTGCGATCGGCGAGCAGTTTTGCGGTTCGCGCCTTGTCGGTCGCGCCGGGGGCGATGATCAGCACCGGACAAGCCGCAGCCGCTCCGCCTAACAGGATTTCGACCGCCTCGCAGGCCTCATCCCCGTTGGCCCGCACCAGGATGTGCCGCGATCCGCCGAACAACGAGTTCGACCGAGCCTCGTCACCGAGGCGGACCGGGTCGCGGCGCAGATCTGCCGCGTTAAACTCGATTCGTTCGCCGGGATCGTCCAGCAAACTGATAATTCGCTCCGCCGCGTCCTGCGCACCGGCCTCGTCCGGGCCGCAGAAGAAGAACACCTGCGCCTCGCGCGCGGCACGGGGGGCGATGGCAGCGAAATCCTTCTGCGTGGCCTTCATCGGCGCCTGCCGCCCGGCCGGGCGCCGCCTTGCCGCTGGCTCACGGCTGGCCTGCCGCACCCTTGCGCAGTTGCAGCGCCAGGTTGGTCACGATCCGGTCCGCCACTTCCTTCGACAGGTTTTCAAGCGCGGTCTGCTCGGCCGCGATCGTGGCATATTCGGAACTGACCACGTCGATGCCCGCATCTGCGCCAGCGGTCGCATCGAGCACGATCCGGCCGCTGCCCGTGTCCACCAGTTGATAGCGCGCGCGCAACGTCCGCCGTTCGCGCCCGATCGTATCGTCGGACAGCAGGCCAAGCCCTTCCAGCCTGTCGTCCAGCCGCACGTCGAGCCGATAGCGCGGCGCGGTGCCCGCATTGCCAGTCGCCGCCAGCCGGTCATTCAGGGCATTGCGCACCAGCCAGCCGGCCTTGCCCTCGATCGGAGGAACCTCAATGCCGGCGAGACCCCGCGCCACCGCGCCGCTGCCGCCGCCCGCATACATCGGATGCAAGCCGCAAGCGCCGAGCGGAAGCGCGGCGAGCAGGATCAGCCCCGGCAGGATCGATCGGCGTTTCATGCCACCAGGTTCACCAGCCGGTCGGGCACCACGATCACCTTCTTCACTACCGCCCCGTCCAGCGCACGCTGCACCTTGTCGCTGGCGAGGGCAAGCGCCTCCAGTTCCTCGCGCGAAGTTCCCTTGGGCACGCTGAGCGTATCGCGCAACTTGCCCTTGACCTGCACGGCCACCGTCACCTCGTCATCGACCAGCAGCGCCGGATCGACCGCTGGCCATGCCGCCTCGGCAACCAGCCCTGCCCCGCCCGTCAGCGCCCACGCCTCTTCGGTCAGGTGCGGCATCATCGGCGCGACCAGCAGCAGCAACGTGCGGATCGCCTGGCTGCGGCTGGCCGAAGCCGTGGTCTTGTCGATCGCGTTGGCGAGTTCGTAGATGCGGGCGACCGCCTTGTTGAACGACAGCGCGGCGATATCCTCGGCCACGGCGGCGACCGTCTGGTCGCGCTTGCGATCGAGCGCATTGTCCTCGCCGATGGCAGCGCCGTCGAACTGCCCGAACAATCGCCACAGCCGCTGGACAAACCGCGCGCAGCCTTCGATCCCGGCTTCCGACCACGGCAGATCACGCTCAGGCGGGCTGTCCGACAGCATGAACCAGCGGATCGCGTCGGCCCCGTAGGTGGCGACGATCTCGTCCGGATCGACCACGTTCTTCTTCGACTTGGACATCTTTATGACGTTGCCGATGAGAACTGTCTTATTCGGGTTGCTGCGGAGTTTGGCCTCGCGTCGATTATGCGGATCTTTGATAATTTCCTCTGGCGCATACCAATGCTGGGTGAATGCCGGATCGCCGTTCTTGTCGATTACGCCTTGGACTGGCTCGAATGAATAATACGTCTCGTGCGTGACCATCCCTTGCGTGAACAGGCTGGCGAACGGCTCCTGCACCGCGATCTTGCCGATCCGTTCCAGTGCCCGCGTCCAGAACCGGGCGTACAGCAGGTGCAGGATCGCGTGTTCGATCCCG
>JANLUV010000045.1:0-1730 GCA_031363685.1 Alphaproteobacteria bacterium
TTCAAGCCAATCATAGTCACCCTGCCAAGGCGGCGACACAGCGTTTGGCGCCGCCCCGCCGGCCCGATCCGGCGCGTTCCGTCCGGTCGGGTTTCGCCCCGCTTTCACCGGCTGGCTCTGGCTTTGGCTTTGGCGCCGAGGCCGCCCCGCCGGCGGTGATCGTTTCACCCCGGTTCGCGCCGCTTCTCCCACTTGCGCCGCTGCCGCTGCCGCTGCCGCTGCCGGGTGTGGCAGCGCCATTGGCATCCCCTGCGCCAGGAAGCGCCTCCACCACCCCCGCCCCGGCAGACAGGATCGCCCCGGCAGCCTACATCGCCGTCGCGGGCGGACACCAGATGCTGTGGCTCGCCGTCACGGCCTACCTGCCGCTGCCGCCGCTCGGCCTGCGCACCGCGCCTGCGGTTGCTGCCCCGGTTACGGCGCGCCGCTGGTCGGGCGACGGCTGGCTGCTGCTCCGGCGCGGCGATGGCACGATCGCGCCCGGCCCGGTGGTGGGCAATTACGGCGCCAGCCAGATCGGCGCGGTGCTGCGGTATCGTCTCGTCACCAGCGATCCGCGCCGTCCGGCCGCATATGTGCGCGCCACCGCCGCGCTTAACGGCACGCGCGAACAGCAGGCCGCGTTCGGCCTGTCGGCGCGCCCGCTGCCGCGGCTTCCGGTCACCGCGATGGCCGAACTGCGCGGGGTGCGCGACGGCGCGGGCCAGCATCTGCGCCCGGCGCTGGTGCTGGTTACCGAACTGCCGCCGCAGCGCCTGCCGCTGGGCTTCACCGGCGAACTTTATGCGCAGGGCGGCTATGTCGGCGGGCGCAGTGCAACCGCCTTCATCGACGGGCTGGTCCGCGCCGAACGCCCGCTGGCCGATCTGGGCGCCTTCCGCCTGCGCGCGGGCGGCGGGGCATGGGCGGCCAAGCAGCGCGGCGCCGCGCGGGTCGATGTCGGGCCAACCGCCAGCGTCTCGTTCCGCCTGACCGATGCCGCGTCAGCCCGGGTCGCCGCCGACTGGCGGTTCCGCGTCGGCGGGGCATCCAAACCGGATTCCGGCCCGGCCCTGACTCTTTCTGCTGGTTTCTAGGAAACCGGAGCATCGTCTTTCTGCTGGTTTCCAGGAAACCGGGGGAATCGGGGTTTCCCGGCTTTAATGTGACGCGGGGCTGCGTTAGTCCTGCAGACGCGCAATGGACGTCTATCTCCCTATCGCCAACCTTGCGGTCAATGGCCTGGTCATCGTCGCACTCGGCGCGCTGACCGGGCTGCTGTCGGGGATGTTCGGCGTGGGCGGCGGGTTTCTCACCACGCCGCTGATGATTTTCTACGGCATTCCGACCACTGTCGCGGCGGCTTCGGCCGCCAGCCAGGTCACCGGCGCCAGCGTTTCGGCCGTGTTCGCTCACCGCCGCCGGGGCGGGGTCGATTACCAGATGGGCGCGGTGCTGGTGGTCGGCGGGGTGATCGGCACCGGGATCGGCGCGGTGCTGTTCCGTTTTCTGACCGCGCTGGGCCAGATCGATACGGTAATCAACGTGCTCTACGTGCTGCTTCTGGGCAGCATCGGCAGCTTCATGGCGCGCGATTCGTTCCGCGAGATCCGCGCCCAGGCCAAAGGTGAGGCGGTTCCGGCCCGCAAGCGCCGCCACCACCCACTGGTTGCCAACCTGCCGCTGCGCTGGCGGTTCTATCGTTCGGGCCTGTACATCTCGCCGCTTGCACCGCTGCTGCTGGGGATGAC
>JANLUV010000090.1:0-11778 GCA_031363685.1 Alphaproteobacteria bacterium
GTCGCGCAGGCACGCGAGCAGGCGCAGCAGGATCGTTTCGGGGTCGTTGCTGCTGGCAATTGGCGGCCACATGCGTCGTTCTCCGCCTGGCAGGATCAGCATGAATTCGGACATGGTTGCTTTCCGATGAAGCTTTGCGCGGGTGGAGCCTGGCAACAGGCCCCGGAATTACACCGTTATGGAGACAACCTTATGGAAGAAGCCTTTCCAAGACCCCACCGGGAAACCCGGATAGCGCGATCGGTTTTCGATTGCGACCCCGATTCGGCGCGAATGGATGGCTTTTTACCGAACTCTCCGCGCTGGCAGGCGCGTCGGGCGAACCGCCATGGTTGCCGTTATTTCGCCGCATTTCCCGGTGGCGGGCCTTTCCTTCCACGCCTATACGGGGCAGCCCCGGGATTTGGTGACTGCCGCAGCAACACGCACGGCGATTGATCCGGCGCCGATATTTTGACGAATTGCCAGAGGTCTGATGAAACTAGCCAGCCGTCTTCGCCTTCCGGGTCAGCCTGTTCTGGCGGCCGCACTCCTCGGTCTGGCCACTTTGGCACTCGGGCCGGCGGGGTGCACGGCCGGCGACGATGGCAGCGATGCGCGCAGCACCGGAACCGACCTGGGCATCAAGGTCGGCGCCATGGACAAGACGACGAAGCCCGGCGACGATTTCTATGGTTATGCCAATGGCGCCTGGATGCACTCGACCACGATCCCGGCCGACCGCGCCAGCATCGGCGCACACACCGTGGCCGACGACACCACCCGGCAGAAACTGGCGCGGCTGGTCGAGGATATCCTCAAGGGTGATGCCGCGCCCGACAGCAATCCGGGCCGGATCCGCACTTATTACAACGCCTATCTGGATACTGCTGCGATCGATGCCGCCGGCATGGAACCGATCAAGCCCGACCTCGATCGGTTCGCGGCGATCACGGATGTGAAGAGCCTGTCGCGCGTGCTGGGCGAGCAGCTCCGCGCCGATGTCGATCCGATCAACAGCACGGCCTGGCATACCGAGAACCTGTTCGGCGTGTTCGTGACGCAGGCCCTCGCGGGCGGGCAGGTGGTGCCTTACCTGTTGCAGGGCGGGCTGGGATTGCCAGAGCGCGAGTATTACCTTTCGCCGGACCCGAAAATGGCGGCACTCCGCGCAGAATACCGGACTTATATCGCCCGGCTGCTGGCCGACGCGGCCATTCCCGATGCACCCGCGCGCGCGAAGCGGATCTACGACCTTGAACTGAAGATCGCGCTGGCCCACGCAACCCGCGCCAAGAGCGAGGATTTTATCCACTCCGCCGATGAATGGACGCGAGGCGATTTCTCCAGGAAGGCGCCGGGACTGGATTGGGACGCGTTTTTTGGCGGGGCGGGGCTCGGCCGGCAAGACGATTTCGCGGCTTATCACGCGGGCGCCATTCCCAAGCTTTCGGCACTGGTCGCGCGTGAGCCGATCGAGGCGTGGAAAGACTGGCTGGTGTTCCACCAGATCAACGCCAACGCAGATGTGCTGCCAAGCCGGCTCGATCGCGCTCACTTCGCGTTCCATGGCACTGTGCTGAAGGGCACGACCGCCCAGCGTCCGCGTGACCAGCGCGGGATCGCAGCGCTGAACGATGCGCTCGGCGATGCGCTGGGCAAGCTTTACGTCGACCAGTTTTTCCCTGCTTCGGCCAAGGCCGAGATCGAGGGGATGGTGGCCAATATCAAGCAGGCGTTTGCCCGCAGGATCGACGCGATCGACTGGATGGCGCCGGAAACCAAAACGGAAGCCGCCGAAAAGGTCCGCACGATGGAAGTCGGCATCGGCTATCCCGATACGTGGAAGGACTATTCGGCGTTCACGGTTACCCCGGGCGCGGCCTATGCCAACAAGATCGCCGCCGACAAGGTGCGCTACGATCAGCAACTGGCCAAGATCGGCAAGCCGCTCGACCGGCGCGAGTGGTGGATGAACGCGCAACTGGTCAACGCGGTAAATCTGCCGGTGCAGAACGCACTGAACTTTCCGGCGGCTTACCTGCAGGCGCCGTTCTTTGATCCCAAGGCGGACCCGGCGTTCAACTATGGCGCGCTGGGCGCGACGATCGGCCACGAGATCAGCCACGGGTTTGACAATAACGGCGCCGCGTTCGACGCCGCCGGTCGGCTGCGCAACTGGTGGACCCCGGCTGATCTGGCGCGCTTCGGCCGTGGCGGCAAAACGCTGGCCGAACAGTTCGACAGCTATTCGCCGTTCCCCGGTCTGCACGTCAACGGCAAGCTGACCCTGGGCGAGAATATCGCCGACGTGGCCGGGCTGGCAGCGGCCTATGACGCGTATCGGGCCTCGCTCAACGGCAAGGAACCGCCAGTGATCGATGGGTTCACCGGTGATCAGCGGTTCTTCATCGCCTATGCCCAAAGCTGGGCAACCAAGCAGCGCGAGGAATCGCTACGCGGCCGGATCGCCACGGACGGTCACGCCCCCGGCCAGTACCGCGCACTGACCGTGCGCAACATCGACGCATGGTACAAGGCGTTCGACGTTCAGCCCGGCGACAAACTGTATCTGGCGCCGGAAACACGGGTGCGCATCTGGTGAAACGCCGGCCCGGGGTGACCTAGGCCGCTTGTTCCCGCGCGAGTTCGCGCTTCGCCTGCTTGGCGATCACATCCTGTTTTTCGATTTCACGCTGCTTCTTCGGGCTGAGCAGGTATTGCCACACGCCCCAGCCGTTGACCGCCAGCAGCAGTCCGTTTTGAACCGCAACAGTCCACGTGCGGTTGACGGTGCCGGACACGACCCACGCCACCGACACCGTCACGAACAGGACAAAAGCCCACCCCGTGACCTTGTGGCCAAGATCGGCGGCGATCAGCCCCGCCGCAACAATCGCGCCCACGGCGGCGAACCATTCGAGCGGACCATCCATGGTGGCTCAGCGCGCGAGATGCCGGGCGGTTCCCAGCCCGGTCGCGCCCAGCGGCTATTCGGGATTTTCGTATCAGGCTGCGAACTTGTCTTGCAGCGCCAGCAGGGCGAGAGCGGCCTTCGCCGCTTCGCCGCCTTTGTCCGTTTGCGCCGGATCGGCGCGGACCAGTGCCTGTGCTTCGTTTTCGACCGTCAGGATGCCGTTGCCGATCGCGACGCCGTCCATGGTTAGCGCCATGACCCCGCGCGCAGATTCGCCGGCAACGATCTCGAAGTGATACGTCTCGCCGCGGATCACCACACCGATCGCGACGTAGGCATCATAGTCCCCGGAATTGTCGGCGAGCGCGATCGCGCCCGGAATTACCAGCGCGCCCGGCACGGTGATCACGTCCGCCTTGTGCCCGGCGGCCTGAATCGCCGCCTTGGCGCCGGCGATCAGCATGTCGTTGAGATGGTCGTAGAAACGGGCTTCGACGATAAGAATACGGGCCATGGGCGAACGTCCTTTCAGGCAATCGGCTGTTCGCCGACAATCGACAGGCCGTAGCCTTCGATTGCGACATCGTGGCGGTGGGAATTGGTCAGCAGGATCATGTCGTGGACGCCCAGGTCAGACAGGATCTGCGCACCGATGCCGTAGTTGCGCAGGTCCATCGCGCGGCGCTGGCCGGCGAGTTCGCGCGCGAATTCATCCGGGCTTTCGGGCATGAGCAGCACGATCACGCCAGCGCCGGCCCGGCCGACTTCTTCCATTGCCCGCTGCAACGTGCGCTTGCGCGGACCCGGAGCGCCAAGCATGTCATCGAAGATCGACATGCCGTGCATACGCACCAGCGTCGGTTGTTCCGGGATCACGCGGCCCTTCAGCAAAGCGACGTGGACGGTGCCGTCGATCTTGTTGCGATAGGTCTTGGAAATCCAGTCACCGCCGTAATCCGACACGAACGGTGCCTCGCCGATGCATTCGACCAGGTGATCGTGCCGGCGGCGGTATTCGATGAGATCGCGGATCGTCCCTATCTTGAGATCGTGCATCCGCGCGAAAGTGACCAGATCGTCGAGCCGGGCCATTGTCCCGTCGTCGCGCATGATCTCGCAGATCACGCCGGATGGATTGAGTCCGGCCAGCCGCGAGATGTCGACTGCGGCTTCGGTGTGGCCGGTGCGGACCAGCACGCCGCCGTCACGGGCGCGCAGCGGGAACACGTGGCCCGGGGTGACGATATCGTCACGGCCCCTGGTACCGTCGATCGCGACGCTGATCGTGCGGGCCCGGTCGGCCGCCGAAATGCCGGTGGTTACGCCTTCGCGGGCCTCGATCGAGACGGTGAAGGCGGTCTCGTGCCGCGTGCCGTTGTTGCGGCTCATCAGTTCGAGGCCGAGATGTTCGATCCGGTCACCGGTCAGCGTCAGGCAAATCAGCCCGCGGCCATGGGTCGCCATGAAGTTGATTGCTTGCGGGGTCGCCATCTGCGCCGGGATGATAAGGTCACCCTCGTTCTCGCGGTCTTCGTCGTCGACGAGGATGAACATCCGCCCGTTGCGCGCCTCGTCGATGATTTCCTCGATCGGGACCAACACCGGTCGTTCGTCGTTCGCCATCAGGAACCGTTCGAGCTTGCCGAGGGTATCGGACGTGGGGTTCCAGTCCGGCTCAGTACAATCGCGCAGGGTATTGGCGTGAAGGCCGGCGGCGCGCGCAAGCCCGGCTCGGGTCATCGCGCCCTCGTTGACGAGGTGGCGGACACGGTCAATGGTGTTTGTAAGCATGCCAAACCCGCTATCACGGGTAAATGTGCCGCACAATCGATGTTGCACATTTTATTGTGCTGCGGCCGATTTCGATGTGATTACTCCAACCCGCCCGCCCGGAACGAGTGCCCATGCCACCGCCGCTGCTCCGGCGAACGCCACGGCAAGTCCGGCCAGAGGCGCCAGGCCCAGCGCTTCCGCACCGAGCAGCAGCGGATAGTGCACCGCATAGAGCGGAAACGACAACGCTCCGGCTGCAGCGGCGAATTTAGCGAATGCGCGTTGGCGCAAACCGCCCCACAAAATCAGCGGACAGCCGACAACCACGAAGGCAAGGTCGAATCCCCAGTAAATCTGCCCGAACCAATGCGAGAGCGAAAACACCACAGGCATCGCCGCGAAGGCCAGCAGCGGCGGAACCGGCAGCGGCGCGCGGTCACCGAACCAGCGCCACAGCAGGATGCCCATGGTGTACGTGAACGCCACGCGCGCCAGCCCGCCCAGCGCATTGACCTGCTGCGAGCCGAGATCGAGGCTCCCGAAATGGTGCGCACAGGCGGCAAGCAATCCCAGCAGCACTACGCACAGCCCGGCCAGAACCGGTGTCCGCACCCGGCATAGCAACACCCCGTGGATCGCGTTGGCGACAAGTTCGAAGAAGATCGACCAGGCCGGTACGTTCAGCCCGAACAGCTCGGTCACTGCAAAACTGGGTAACAGCAGCAGGTTCGGAATGACGATCTTGAGGAACGTCGCCAGGTCGGGATGATCGCGCCAGGCGAAGGGCAGCGCCAGCACCGCGCCGACGGCCATGGTCGGCCATATTCGTAGCGCGCGGGCGCGAAAGAACCGTCCCGCGCCGAAACCTTGGGCCAGCCGTGCCTCGTACGTGCGGGCCATGACGAAGCCAGACAGGGTGAAGAAGAAGTCGACCGCCAGGTAGGCATAGCCGGCCAGATCCGGAAAGCCCGGCCAGATCGCATGGACATGCATGACGACCACGCAGGCCGCCGCGATCGCGCGCAGGCCATCAAGCCCGGCAAAGCGATTGGTCGGCATGGGTGGGGCGTCAGGTTGCGGCACAGTCCTGTCCGAAAGGGTCGGAAGGTGGCCTGACCGGAGGGAACGGAGTGGTGGACGCACTTGGGCTCGAACCAAGGACCCGCTGATTAAGAGTCAGCTGCTCTACCAACTGAGCTATGCGTCCATACCGGCGTGCCGGAGGCCCCGTCCGTCGGGAGCGCTCCCTATAGCGACAGATTCCCGCAGGGGAAGGGCTTTTTTGCCCGCGTGCGCACTTTTTCAGGTTGGCTGTTCGCCGCCGCGTTTCCGGGCCTTTCCCGCCCATTCAGGCCAGCGAGCGCGGACTGCTGCGGGTCCAGTTCCGGACTGCCATGATCGTGCCGATGCAGATCATGTTGGTCATCATCGACGAGCCGCCGTGGCTCATGAACGGCAAGGGAATGCCCACGACCGGGGCCAGCCCCATCACCATCATCAGGTTGATGCAGACATAGAAGAAGATCGTCGTGGTCATTCCGGCCGCAAGCAACCGCGAGAACCGGTCCGGCGCCTCGCGCGCGACGGTAGTGCCCCAGTTCAGGATCCACGCGAACGTCCCGATCACGACCAGACCCCCCAGCATCCCCCATTCCTCGGCCATCGTCGCGAACACGAAGTCGGTGTGCGATTCAGGCAGGTAATCGAGGTGACTTTGCGAGCCATTGCCGAAGCCCTTGCCCCACAGCCCGCCCGAACCGATGGCAATGGTCGATTGCAGGATATGATAGCCAGTGCCGAGCGGGTCCTTCGCCGGATCGAGAAACACGAATACGCGCTGGCGCTGGTAATCATGCAGCAGGGTGAAGAACGCGACCGGTGCCGCCACTGCGGCGACCGCTCCTGCGGACACAAACCACCAGATCGGCACCCCCGCCAGGAACACGACAACCGTCGCGCCGAAGGTGATCGCCAGCGCGGTGCCCAGATCGGGCTGCAGAATGACGAGGATCGCCGGTACGCCCAGCAAGGCGGCTGCCGGGGCCAGCGCGCGCCAGCTTGCGGTCATGCTGGGGGGCAGATCGTCATAGAACCGGGCCAGCACCAGTACGATCAGCGGCTTCATCAGTTCGGACGGTTGCAACGTCATGAAGCCGAGGTTGAGCCAGCGCTGGCTACCCCCGGCGATGCCGCCGATCGCCTCGACCAGCAGCAGCAGGACGACTACAACGCCGTACAACGGGTATGCAAACTGCTTGAAAGTGGGTTTACTGACCCGCGAAATGACGATCGCCATTGCCAGGAACACGAAGTAGCGCATGAAATGCATCAGCGCCCACGGGTAGAGCGATCCCGCTGCAGCCGAGTAAAGCACGGTCGCGCCGAACGTGACGAGCGCGGTCAGCGGCAGGATCACCTGCCACGGCTGCCGGGCTACCGGCTCGGGGATCACACCGCGCCACATCATGGTGTGGGGCTTGGCGTTGGCGGCGGCACCAATGTGATCACCGGGGTGGGCGCGGGCGTGACTTCGGCGACGGGCTCCGGCGCGGGCGAGGCGGCGTCGCTCTGGATCGGTTGTGACGGGGCGGGGTTGGCGTCGGCGGTCGCTACCCCGGCGTCGTCTGCCGCCTTGGGCGCGGTGGCCCCGTACTGGGCGGCGACGGTGGCGTATTTTGCGGCCATCCGCTGCACCGGCGTTCCGCCCCAGCCCTGTTCCATTTCAAGCAGGACGTTCCACGCCTTGGCCGGATCGAACAGGTAGGTCATCACGTCGCGTGCGATCGGATAGGCCGCGCCCGAACCGCCGCCATGTTCGGCCACCACCGCGCAGGCATAGCGCGGCTTGTCGAACGGAGCGAAGCAGATGAAGTGACCGTGATCACGGTGCTTCCACAGGCCGCCCTTGCCGCTGCCGACGTTGAGGCCGACGACTTGCGCGGTCCCGGTCTTGCCGGCCATCAGCACGTTGGGCACGGGCAGCCGCGCCTTGCCTGCCGTGCCGCGTCCGTTGACGACTTCGCTCATCGCCGCATGGATGAAATCGAGGTGTTCCTGCGCGACGCCCAGCGAGCGGGTTTGCGGAACGTTCCGATCGAACATCAGGCGCGGCATCAGTTCCCGGCCGCTGGCGAGGCGCGCAGCCATGACCGCTTGCTGAAGCGGATTGACCAGCATGTAGCCCTGGCCGATCGTGGCGTTGACGGTATCATAGAGCGCCCACTCCTTGCCGTACTTCTTCAGCTTCCACGCCGGATCGGGGACGGTGCCGTAAGATTGCCCGGCAACCGGGAGCGGAAACTCCTGCCCGAGGCCGAGGCGGCGCGACATTGCCGCAATCGCGTCCATCCCGATCCGCTGGGCGAAGTGATAGAAATAGACGTCGCAGCTTTGGTAGATACCCTTCGCCATGTCGACCGTGCCGTGTCCGCGCCGCTGCCAGCAATGGAACACGCGGTTGCCCACGCGCAGGCCGCCGCCGCAACTGATGGTTTCGTGCGGATCAAGCCCGGCCTGCAGGAACGACAGCGCAACCATCGGCTTGACCGTGGAGCCGGGCGGATACAGCCCGCGCAGCACCTTGTTGCGCAGCGGCACGTGATCGTCATCGGCCAGCATCTTCCATTCGATCCGGCCGATCCCGTCGGAAAAGCTGTTGGGATCGAAGCTGGGCATCGAGGCCATGCACAGCAGATCGCCGGTCAGGCAATCGATCACCACCACCGCACCGGATTCCAGCCCGATGCGCCGCGCCGCATAGTCCTGCAGGCCGCCATTGATCGTCAGTTGGATCGGTTTGCCCGACACGTCTTCGCGGGTATCGAGATCGCGCACGATCCGGCCGGTCGCGGTGACTTCGACCCGGCGCGCGCCCGGAACACCGCGCAGGGTTTCCTCGAACTGCTTTTCCAGCCCGTCCTTGCCGATCTTGTAGCCCGGAGTGATCAGCAGCGGGTTCTTGTCACGTTCGTAATCTTCGGCCGAGGCCGGGCCGACATAGCCAACCAGGTGGCCCACCGACGGCCCGGTGGCATAGGCGCGCGAAAAGCCGCGCTGCGGAACCACGCCCGGCATATCGGGCAGGCGCACCGAAATCGCGGCGAATTTTTCCCAATCGAGCCGTGAAGAGACTTCGACCGGCTGAAAGCCGCGGGCCGTTTCCAGCTTGTCCCTGAGGTCCTGGAACTCGACTGCGGTCAGGCTCAGCAACTGCCCCAGCCGGGTGATCGTCCGCTCGCCATCGACGAGCCGTTCGGGGATCAGGTCAACCCGGAAGTCGGCGCGGTTCGAGGCCAGCGGCGAGCCGTTGCGATCGAGAATCCACCCGCGCCGGGGCGGGATCAGCGACAGATTGACCCGGTTGCTTTCGGACAGCATCTGGTAGCGTTCGTTCTCGAACAGCGCGATCCATGCCATGCGCGAGGCGAGCAGCACGCCGACCCCGCCTTGCACCGCGCCGAGCGCGATTGTCCGCCGGTCAAAGCTGTTAGCCAGCGTGCCCGAGCTGAAGTAGCGCCCGATGGATTGGCGTGTCCGATCGCGCCGGAACGGCCACATCATGCGCCGACCGTCATGCGAACGCCCGGAAGCGGGCAAGACGCAACCGATCACACCCGGCGATGAACCGTTCTACGGCCGGGAAAATCAGCGCCGACAGCACCATCTGCGGTGCAAGTACGGCCAGAAACGGGCCGCTTTCGCCGATATGCGCGATGAACGAGGTCAGCACCAGATAGCCGCAGATGAACCCGGTCGCGACCAGCCAGTCGAGCAAGTAGCCGCGCCACGGGAAGCGCTGTTCGATCGCTTCCAGTGCGATCATCGCGACCGACCACAGCAGCATCGCCGAGCCCATCGGCTGGCCGCTGAACAGGTCATCGAACAGGCCAAGCGGCAGCCCGGCCCACACCGGCAGCAGCCCTGGGCGCAATTGCCGCCAGGCCAGCAGGAACAGGAACCCGAACGGCGGCATCACCGGCGCAGACGCGATCAGCGGCAAGGTTTGCAGGATCGAGCCCAGCACGATCGTCAGCCACGGCACGCCGCGGGCGATGATCGCCGAGGGCGCCCGGTTGATCTGTCGTGCGGAATCGCCGCTGCCACTATCGAACAAGGGCATCGCGGCTATCCCTGCGGCTTTTTCGCCGCCGCGCCAACGCCGCCGGGCTTTGCCTTGGGCACCTTGGGCTTGGCGGGGACATTGAGCGGGGCGGCGGGCGGCGGGGCGAGCGCTTCGGGCATTCCGACGGTTTCGGCGAAGATCGGCTCGACGGCAACGAATTCGTTGGCGGTAGGATCGCTCAGCACCCGCGCGATGGCGCCGTCCCGCGTTAGTTCCATTACGGTAGCGACTGCGGTGCCCGGGCGGTAAAGTCCGCCCGAACCGGACGTGACGAACACGTCGCCGGGCTTCAGCGGATTAACCCCGAGGCTGATCAGGCGCAATTGCAGCGTGCCGTCACCGTGACCCTGCGCGAAGGCCGGAATCCCGTCACGCGCGCGCTGCACGGGCACCATGCTTTCGAGATCGGTCACCAGCAGGACCCGCGCAGTGTAATCAGCCACTTCGAGCACGCGGCCGACCAGCCCCTGCGGCGACCGGACCGGCATGCCGATCACAAGGCCGTGATCGCGCCCGGCCGAGATCGTCGCGAACCGCCGCAGGCTGGATGCGGTGGAATTGATCAGCCGGGCATAGGCGATCGGCGTAACCGCCGGATCACGCAAGCCGAGCAGCGCCTTGAGGCGGCGGTTCTCATCCTCGGTCGCGCGGGCTTCGGCGAGGCGGATGCGCGCCAGTTCCAGTTCGTGCGCCATCGCGGCGGTGCGGGTACCCGAGGTGACGTAGCCGGCCAGCACGGAGCCAGCCGATTGCGCGCCATTGCGACCGGCAGTCACCGCGCGTCCGGCGGGCGCCACAAGGTCAGCCGCGATACCTCGCATGCCCGCAAAGGCGCCCTTGTCGACCACCGACACGACAAGCACGGCGGCCCCGACCACCGCGCCGGCGATTGCGGCGATGTAGCCGAAAAATGTGCCGTATTGCGCCCGTTTGGAAAAGCCGGAGCGCCGGGCGATCGGCGGCGCCATGCCCATCTCCTCAATGAGCCGAGCGACCCGCGCCGCCCATGCGGGGGCAGGATCGTCAGCCGTTCAACAATCAGGCCGTCATCAACACGCCGCGATAGATCGGATCTTCCATCGCCCGGCCGGTGCCGATGGCAACGCACGACAGCGGATCTTCCGCGACGCTGACGGGCAGGCCGGTTTCCTCGCGCAGGAAATCGTCGAGGCCCCGGATCAGCGCGCCGCCGCCGGTCAGCACGATGCCCTGATCGACAATGTCGGCGGCCAGTTCGGGCGCGGTGTTTTCCAGCGCGATGCGGACGCCTTCGACGATCGCGCCGATCGGTTCGGACAGCGCCTCGGCGATATTCGCCTGGGTGATGGTGATTTCCTTGGGCACGCCGTTGACGAGGTCGCGACCCTTGATGTGGATCGTTTCGCCGATTCCGTCGGCCGGGATCATCGCGATGCCGTAGTCTTTCTTGATCCGCTCGGCCGTGGCCTCGCCGATCAGCAGGTTATGGTGGCGGCGGACGTAGGACACGATCGCCTCGTCCATCTTGTCGCCGCCGACGCGGACCGAGGTGGTGTAGGCAAGACCGCGCAGCGACAGCACCGCGACTTCGGTGGTTCCGCCGCCGATATCGACCACCATCGAGCCGACCGGTTCGGTGACGGGCATGTCGGCGCCGATCGCGGCGGCCATCGGTTCGAGGATCAGGTACACCTGGCTGGCACCCGCGTTCGACGCAGCATCGCGAATCGCGCGGCGTTCGACCGAGGTTGAGCCCGACGGCACGCAGATGACAATTTCCGGATAGCGGAACATCGATCGCTTGCCGTTCACCTTGCGGATGAAGTGCTTGATCATTTCTTCGGCGATTTCGATGTCGGCAATCACCCCGTCGCGCATCGGACGGATCGCTTCGATATGGGCGGGGGTCTTGCCCATCATCATCTTGGCGTCGTCGCCGACCGCCTTGACCCGCTTGATCCCGTTGATGGTTTCGATCGCCACGACCGACGGCTCGTTCAGCACGATG
>JANLUV010000107.1:0-3914 GCA_031363685.1 Alphaproteobacteria bacterium
CCTCCATGTCTCGACCGACGAGGTCTATGGCTCGCTCGGCGAAGACGGGCTGTTTACCGAGACGACGCCGTATGATCCGTCCTCGCCCTATTCGGCGTCGAAGGCCTCGTCCGATCACCTCGCCAAGGCGTGGCAGCGCACTTACGGGTTGCCGGTGGTCGTCTCGAACTGCTCGAACAACTACGGGCCGTATCACTTCCCCGAAAAACTGATCCCGCTCACCATCCTCAACGCGCTCGCAGGCAAGGCGCTGCCGGTCTACGGCAAGGGCGAGAATGTGCGCGACTGGCTGTATGTCGAAGATCACGCGCGGGCGCTGGACCTGATCGCGGCGCGCGGCCGGGTGGGCGAGACGTACAACGTCGGCGGGCGCAACGAACGCCGCAACATCGACGTGGTCCGGCGGATCTGCGCGGTGCTGGACGAGCTGGTCCCGGGCGCTACGCCGCGCGAAGAACTGATCGCGTTCGTTACCGACCGGCCGGGACACGATGCCCGCTATGCGATTGACGCGACCCGGCTGGAAACCGAACTCGGCTGGCGCGCGCAGGAGGATTTCGAGAGCGGGATTGCGAAGACCGTGGCGTGGTACCTTGCCAACGAATGGTGGTGGGGGCCGCTGCGCGACCGCTATGCGGGCGAGCGGCTGGGCCTGCCGGTGGCCGGCAGCGGCAAGACCCCCAAGGGCAAGACAGGCGCATGAGAATCGCCGTAACCGGCCGCACCGGCCAGGTCGTCACCAGCCTGATCGAGCGCGGCACAGCCGCCGGGCACGAGATTGTGCCGCTGGGCCGCCCGGAACTTGATCTTGCGTCGGCCAGCGAGGCGTCGGTCTTCCGCACATTGGCGATGGCCCGGCCCGACGTGATCGTCTCGGCCGCCGCCTACACCGCGGTCGACAAGGCGGAGAGCGAGCCGGAGCTGGCGCTTGCGGTAAACGCCGAAGGTGCCGGTAAAGTCGCTGCCGCAGCCGCCCTGCTCGGCGTGCCGGTGGTGCATCTTTCCACCGACTATGTCTTCGCGGGGACCAAGCGCGACCCCTACGGCGAAGCCGATCCGACCGGTCCGCAAGGAGTTTATGGCGCCTCGAAGCTGGCCGGCGAAGGAGCGGTCCTGTCCGCGCAGCCAAATGCCGCGATCCTGCGCACCGCATGGGTCTATAGCCCGTTTGGCGCCAACTTCGTGAAGACCATGCTGCGGCTGGCCGAATCCTGCGATGAAGTTGGCGTGGTGGCCGACCAGTTCGGCAACCCGACCAGCGCGCTCGACATCGCCGACGGCGTACTGGCGGTGGCCGCCAACCTGTGCGCCAGCGAAGCTGCCGCCTTGCGCGGTGTATTCCACATGACCGGCTCGGGCGAAACGCACTGGGCAGGGTTTGCCGAAGCGATCTTCGCTGCCTCGGCCGCGCGCGGCGGGTCGGCCGCGCGGGTCCGCCCGATCACCACCGCCGACTATCCGACCCCGGCGCACCGCCCGGCCAACTCGCGGCTGGACTGCAGCAAACTGCACCAGTTCCATGGTATTCGCCTGCCCGAGTGGCAGGCTTCGCTGATGCCGGTCATCGACCGGCTGCTCGGCTGAACAAAGAGGACACGGGCTATGAAGGGGATCATCCTGGCAGGGGGCAGCGGCACGCGGCTGTTTCCGATGACGCTGGCGGCATCGAAGCAGCTGATGCCGGTCTATGACAAGCCGATGATCTATTATCCGCTGTCGACCCTGATGCTGGCCGGAATCCGCGAAGTGCTGATCATCACCACGCCGTACGACGCGCCGCTGTTCCACCACCTGCTGGGCGACGGTTCGCAGTGGGGGATGGAACTGACGTACGCGGTGCAGCCCGAGCCGAACGGGCTGGCGCAGGCTTATACAATCGGGGCGGACTTCGTCGCGGGTGGGCCTTCGTGCCTGGTGTTGGGGGACAACATCTTCTTCGGCCATGGACTGCCGGAAATCCTGAGCCGCGCGCGCGGGCGCACCAGCGGGGCCTCGGTGTTCGCCTATCACGTGGCCGATCCGGACCGTTACGGCGTGGTGGAGTTCGACCCGGCAATGCGCGCCATCTCGATCGAGGAAAAGCCCGCAGTGCCGCGCTCCAACTGGGCGGTGACTGGGCTGTATTTCTACGACGCGGCGGTGGTCGACATCGCGGCCAACCTCCAGCCTTCCGCGCGCGGAGAACTGGAGATTACCGACGTCAACCGCGCCTACCTCGAACGCGGCGCGCTCAACGTGGAACTGATGGGCCGGGGCTATGCGTGGCTCGATACCGGCACGCCCGACAGCCTGCTCGAAGCGGCCGAGTTCGTCGCCACGCTGGAACGGCGCCAGGGAATGAAGATCGCCTGTCCCGAGGAAATCGCCTGGCGCATGGGCTTCATCGACGATGCCGGGCTGGACCGTTCAATCGCGAAGCACGGCAAGAGCGCCTATGCCGGGTACTTGCGCGGGCTTGCCGCCGGCCGCTGAGGCTACTTCGGGCCGCCCTGCATCCGCAGGCGGGCATGGCCATCGAGCGCGACGGTGCGCTGTTCCAGATCGGCATAGATCCGGTCGGCGCTGAAGGTGCCGCTGGGCACCGCGCCGGCCACCCCGCCCCCGGGCCCGCCTCCGCCGCTGACCAGCTGGCGCTTGAGGTCGATCTTCACGCCGCTGGTGGTGAGCCGGTAGCCGTCTGCCGCCCGGAAATCGACCGGGCCGCGCACCCGCACCGCGTTCTCGTTAAAATCGTAGACACCGTCGCGCGCCTTCAGTTCGGCCGGGCCGTCTGTCAGGAGGATGCGGGCGACGAGGTCGTCCAGCTCGACAATCGGGACCGAGGCGGTCCGCTGCACCGCGCTGCCGGCCGTGACCGAGAACGGGCGCCCGCGCGCATCCTCGCCGCGATACATCGCGTGATCGACGCGCAGCCGCTCGGTGGTTACCGCAACCTTGTTGCGATCGAGCAGGAAGCTGATCTCGCCGCGCGGGAACAGCGGTGCAACGATCATGACGGCCACGATTGCGCCGACGCCGGCGGGCAGGACGGTGGCGAGCAGGCGCACCAGCCGATCATGCGAACCGCCGGGCAGCGCCTGATGCTGCCGCCGGTCGCGGATCTGGTCAGCCTGCTGAGTCATGAAACCTCGGCTTGTGCATTACTCGTGGCTGAAGATGTCCTTCTCGGCCCAGCCGGCAAGGTCGAGCCGGGCGCGCATCGGCAGAAAATCGAAGCAGGCCTGCGCAATCGCGGTGCGGCCTTCGCGGGCGAGGCGCTCGACCAGGATCGCGTGCATCGCGTGGAGATAGCGCACGTCCGACGCGGCATATTCCTGCTGTGCGCCGCTTAGCGCGGGCGCCCCCCAGTCGCTCGACTGCTGCTGCTTGGAGATTTCCTTGCCGAGCAGTTCGCGCACCAGATCCTTGAGGCCGTGGCGATCGGTATAAGTGCGAACCAGCTTGCTGGCGATCTTGGTGCAGAACACCGGCGAGCCGACCACGCCGAGGTAATGTTCCACCGCCGCCAGATCGAAGCGTGCGAAGTGGTACAGTTTGAGCCGCTGCGGATCGGCCAGCACCGCCTTCAGGTTGGGCGCGGCATAGGCCGATCCGGCATTGAAGCGGACCAGATGTTCGTCCCCCCCACCATCGGAAATCTGCAGCAAACACAGCCGATCGCGCGGCGTGATGAGGCCCATCGTTTCCGTATCGACCGCGACCGGGCCGGGAGCGAGTACGCCTGCGGGGAGATCTTCTTCGTGGAGATAGACAGTCATTGTGCCGCCGTGCTTAGGCGCATTGGCGGGGTTGCGAAAGCCCCACCTGCAAGGATGCGGATGAGGTTATGCTTCACGTGGTTCCGGAAAGCTGGCGGACAGCGTTGGCCTCCGTGCTGGGTACGAAGGAGGCGCGGCAACTCGGCGGGTTTCTGC